>CAZIDA010000457.1:0-3272 GCA_964537865.1 uncultured Acidobacteriota bacterium | reverse complement strand
CTTCATAGGCGATGCCCAGAAGACCGCTGCTGGAATCGCGAGCCAACGAAATTTCCCGGAGCGATCCGGTTCGAACGATCGGCCCGACGGTATCGACTTTCACCGGCGATTTCCAGCGGTAGCCGGCGCGATTCCACGCGACAAAGTAGACGGCATTGTTCTCGTCGTCAAAATTTCCGTGAGGCTCGATGAAAAGATACGCGAAGGCGGGATCGCCATGGGCATCGGCGACCATCGAGAGCTGCGCCCCGAAGTTGTGGAGCACCGCAAAATTCTTGGGCGCCGCCATCACTTCGCTGAAGCCTTCGGGCGGCGGACCCACCGTAATCTCATTCGAAGGAGCGGAGGTCCGCGGCGCCGAATCGTTCCCCGACTCCGCCATCACGCGGACGCGATAGCGATAGATCGTGTTGGGATCAATCTTTTCATCCACAAACGAGGGGTGCGCCACCTCCGCGAGAGGTTTCCAGGCGCCCTCTCCGGATCTCCGTTCGAGTTGGTAGGCGGAGGTTTTCGAATCACCACCCGACCACACCAGCCTGACTTGCTTTCGCGTGACCGCGACCGCCCGAAGATGGCCGGGCGGCGTCAACGAGGTGGTCGTCTGAGCCTGCGCCGGCAGTGAAAATCCGCAGAAGAGCAGAAACAAGGGCAGAAACAAAACGCGCCTACTGCTTCGACGTGAGAAACCACCGAATTCCGCGCCATTCATGTACAACTTTCCTCCCCGCGCGCCAGAAGATTTGAATCGAGGAGATGATTGTATCGCATCACTCCTGAAGCCAAACGATTTTCTTGCGTGGCCGATGGCCTCGCAATCATCTGAAGATCGAGGACCATGGTGTCACGCGGACACCTTGCAAACATTTGCGATCCGCAGCCGGAGCTATGGTAGAATAGATTGCCCGTTCACGCCGCGAACATATAGGCCGCACGCTTCATGGGATGAAGCGGCGCGAGGCAACTGTGACTTCGACACCCGCCAGGATCGTCCTTTTTCTCGCCTGGTTGATTTCCGAAACGATTTGAAGTGGGTCACGCGGAAGCCGATTAGAAACCTCTAGCTTGGACCTCGGCGCAACAGAGCGTAAGACGCGAGGACTTTCTCGCCAGGGTCGTGACCCAAGAATCGCGTCCCACGATATTTATCGATAAGGACAACTGTATTCATGAAAGAACCCAAAAAGAATTGGACCAACATTTTATTTCTCACCGCCACGCCGATCCTGGGAGTGCTGGGAACGTTGCTTTATTCGCTGCGTTTCGGCGTTACGTGGTGGGAGCCTGCCTTATGCCTCGCCTTCTACCTGGCGATCGGATTCTCCGTAACGGCGGGATATCACCGGTATTTTTCGCACAAAAGTTTCGAATGTCATCCGGTGATTCAAGCGCTCTTCTTATTTTTCGGGGCCATGGCGCTTGAGAATTCGTTGCTCGAATGGGCCTCGGACCATCGCAACCATCATCGCTACGTGGACACCGACGGCGATCCGTACAACATTAATCGGGGTGGTTGGTGGGCGCACATCACTTGGATCTTCTACAGCAATCCCGACGATTCAATGGGCGACAACGCCCGCGACTTGAGAAAGAACCGATTGGTGATGTGGCAACATCGGTGGTCGGTGTGGATCGGGATCATCGCCGGCCTCGGACTGCCGACGTTGATGGGCGCGCTGCTGGGCCATCCGTTGGGAGGCCTGCTGTGGGGCGGATTTCTTCGCATCGTCATCGTTCATCACACCACGTTTCTGGTGAACTCCGTGGCTCACATGTACGGGACGCGTCCTTATTCCGATGAAACCACCGCGCGCGACAATTGGATGCTCGCCTTCGTCACTCATGGCGAGGGCTATCACAACTTCCATCACAAGTTTCCTTCGGATTATCGAAACGGAGTCCGGTGGTTCGATTGGGATCCGACGAAGTGGTTGATTCGTGGTTTGCAGGCGGTGGGGCTGGTCAAGAACACAAAATGGACGCCGCAAGCGATGATCGATCGCGCCCGGCTGCGCATGATGCAACTTCACGCCGACTCGCGCATGCAGTACGCGACGCCGGAGTTGAACGACGCTTACCGCGTCCGGCTTCAAAACGCCCACGAACTTTTGGAACAAGCGATTGCCTCCTGGAACGAAGCGCAGGCCAGGTATCGTGAAATGAAAGCGCGCAGCGAGAAGAACGCCGCGGCGCTGGCTCGATTGGCTAAAGAGAAAATCCGGGCCTATGAAGCGTGCCTCGCTCAGGCCCGCATCGAATGGCAACAAGCTCTGCGGATTCTGGCGCAGGTTCCGGAAGCAGTCTGAGATTGCTGGATTGATTCGCGGCCGGCGCACCCGGGGTATCCACAGCGGCGTCGCTGTTGCGATTGAAAGGAAGGCGCCGCCTTCTTCAAAGGCAGGAAACCATGTCGCAAGTGTCGAGATCGAAAAGTCGAAACCAACGGCTCTTCATTTCCATTTCGGCGGACAACTCAAGGTGCTGCCGTCCTTGAGCACCAACACATCCTCAAACCGGCACGAAATGAGATGCTTTTCTTTCATCTTGAAATGAAAATCTGTCACATTCTTGAGTTCTTCGGAGGCTCTACCAATCGGAACCACGACGCCGACTTGTTTTGTAGGAAACGTCGCTTGAACGGCTTTTATGGCTGGAATGAGATCGGTATCTCCGGAAAGGATGATTGCTTTATCATACCGGTCTAGCGCCGCCAACTGAAAAAGCTTCAGCGCAATGTTGACATGGGTCTGCTTCTCTTCAAAAGCACGGAAGTCTCTCCCGCACAATGGACGGTGCTTATCCTTTCGTTTGAATGCTCCATAAACAACTCTACCATCCTCGTTCTCCTGTGCTTTGATGAAAAGCTTGTGCCTGGCAGCCTTCTCCATGTCCCACGTAGCCAAGGTTGTAAAGTAATAGACTTCCGAAAGCACATCTTCCCGATGGACGAGATAACAACGCGTCAACCGGGAGAGACTAATCCACTTATACCTGTGCCACTTCCCCTCCTGATCAATGGCATGATAAATATTGAATCCGTCAACAAGGAAGGAGACTCTATTCATAAAAACGAAACCCAGCTCCACTGGGAAGCTGGGGCCAGAGACATGATTTACATCATCTCCCTGGGATGATGCCTTAGTTTTAGGTCATTCTTGTTGCCTGTCAAGCAAAATTTACGGGAAGCTGTACCGAACATGCGAAGCCCCCCACCCACGCTTCACCTTCCATTCATTGGAGGTGAAGAAGGGAGCTTTGAATTGCTCTTTTGC
>CAZIDA010000456.1:0-3273 GCA_964537865.1 uncultured Acidobacteriota bacterium | reverse complement strand
CGACGTGGTGATGGAAGAGCGCCGGCGCTCCGTCGATACCAATCCGGTGGGAAAGCTCTTCGAGGAATTCATGGTCAACTCCTACCAGGCGCATCCCTACGGACTGGACGCCGGTTGGGGCTGGCCTTCCGACTTAATGCACTTGACCCGCCAGGACGCGGAAGCGTTTTTCAAAAAGTATTACACGCCCGCGAACGCCACGGTGGCCATCGTCGGCGACTTCAAAACGGCCGACATGATTCGCCTTGTGGACAATTATTTCTCCTCCATCCCTTCGGCGCCCAAGCCGCCGCGCATTCACACGGTGGAGCCGCCGCAACAAGGCGAGCGCCGCGTGGAGGTGGAGTTCAACACCAATCCCTACGTCATGATCGGATGGCATCGACCCGACGCACGCAGCAAAGACGACGTGGTCTACGACGTGATTCAGGATTTGCTCTCCTCCGGTCGCACTTCCCGCCTCTATCAAAGCCTCGTGGTCGAGAAGAAAATCGCGCTAGGCGCACAGGCGCTCTCTTCGGCCCCGATGATCTACGGCAAGTATCCGACGCTGTTCGTCATCTTCGGCGTTCCTTTGGCCGGACATACCACGCAGGACTTGGAGAAAGGAATCTACGAGGAGCTGGATAAGTTGAAGACGACGCCGGTCTCTCCGCATGAACTCCAAAAGGTGGTGAATCAAATCGACGTGGAATTGCTTCGAACGCTCGGCTCCAATTCCGGGATGGCGTCGCTCTTGACTCGAACCCAAGTCATCGACGGCGATTGGAAAGACATCATTACCTATGAAGAAAATCTCGAGAAGGTGACGCCGGCCGACATCGAGCGCGTGGCGCGCGAAACTTTCAGGAAAGATAATCGCACCGTCGCCTATCACGTTCCCGTGGAAGCGGAAACTCCGGTGACTCCGACCCCCGCCGCGCCGGCGGCCACCGCGGAATCGGTCGGGCAGGCGCGACGGATTGTCGCCGCCGCTGCTCAAGCCGCCGGTGGATTGACGCAACTCGAGGGCGTCAAAGATGAAGTCTCCAAGGCGATCTTGAAGGTGCAGTCGCCCATGGGCGAGCAAACCGTGACGGCGACCACCACCGTTTTGTATCCCGACAAACTGAAGGTGGAGATCACCTTGCCGCAGGGAACTTTGGTTCAAGCGTTCAACGGAAAGACGGGATGGATGCAGTTCGGACCCAGCACGCAAGAGATGCCGCCGGCGGCCGCCGCACAGCTTAAAGAGTCGCTGGCGCATGAGCCGGTCGCTTTCCTGCGCGCGTTGAACGATCCGAGCGCGAAGATTCAAGCGCTCGGTAAAAAACCGGTCGACGGAAAACCCGCCGACGTGGTGCTCTACACGGCCCCCGACGGCAAGACGGTCAAGGCGTTTTTCGACGCGGCCACTCACTTTTTGGTGAAGCTGAGCTACACCGCCAAGAATCAGTTTGGAGTGGAGTCGGCTGTTGAAGAGACGTATTCGGATTATCGCCCGGTGAATGGATTGCAGATGGCATTCGCGGAAACGCAGACTCAGAATGGAAAGAAAGTCAGCGAAGCCAAGGCCACCGAAATCCAATTCAATTCCGGCGTCGATCCGAAGGTGTTCGAGAAACCCTGAGCGGCTGGCAGCGCTCCGCACGGGACTTCATTAATCTGATGAATCACGAATGATCTGAGGAGAGTCTCATGGCATTTCTAAAAAGAGTTTTGATTGCGGTCAGTCTGATGGGTCTGTTGACTTCTTCGGAAATCGGCTGGTCGCAGGCGAAGTCTCCCGCGGCGATTAAAGCCGCGGTGACCCCCCGGCCTACGGCCGAGCGCGCGTTTCATCGCATCGATCCCCGCCACTTCAAATCGGCGCCGTTGAAATTCACGCCGCCTCAAACGACTCGCACGACGTTGGACAACGGGATGACGATCTTTCTCTTGGAAGATCACGAACTCCCCACCGTCCACGCCTTCGCGGCCATTCGCACCGGATCCATTTACGAACCCGCCGACAAACTCGGCTTGGCTACATTGACGGGAACGGTGATGCGATCCGGCGGAACCACCAGCGTACCCGCCGATAAATTGAATGAAGAATTGGAATTCATGGCGGCCTCCATCGAGACGAACATCAGCACGGAAGAAGGCACGGCGTCCTTGTTCGTGATGAAGAAGAATCTGGATCGCGGGCTGCAATTGTTTGCGGACGTGTTGGAGCATCCCGCCTTCGCCGAAGACCGTCTGGCGATCGCCAAGGGCCAGCTCAAGGAAGCGATTCGCCGGCGCACCGACGTGCCGTCGCAATTGGCCGGCCTCGAATACAACATGATGCTGTACGGCCCGAACCATCCGCTCGCGCGCATTCCCACGGCGGAGACGGTGGACCGCATCACCCGCGCGGACCTGGTCGCTTTTCACGACAAGTATTTTCATCCCAATGAAATGATTCTGGGAATCAGCGGCGACTTCAAGACCGACGACATGATCGCCAAGCTCAAAGAGGTGTTCCAGGGATGGAAGAAGGTCCCGGTCACTTATCCGGCGGTGGAGCCGGTGAAGGTGGAGTACCATCGATCGGTGAACTTGATCGATCGGCCCATCGATCAGTCCAATGTGCGCATGGGCCAGATCAGCATCAAGCAAAGCAATCCGGACTTCTTCGCGTTGAGCGTGATGAATTCCATTCTGGGCTCCGGATTTCACTCTCGCTTGGTCAACCAAATCCGCACCACCATGGGGCTGGCGTACTCGGTGGGAAGTATTTTGGATCCGGGGCAACGCGATTACGGCGACTTCACCATTGAGTTTGAAACCAAGACCGGCGCCACGGTGAAGGCCATCGACACAGCGATTCAAGAGGTCAAGAGGATGCAGGAGACGTTGGTCACGCCGGAAGAGTTGAGCACCGCCAAGGACATCGTGCTGAACACCTTCGTCTTCCAATTCAGCAACAGCGCTCAGATTGTGGCGCGGCGCGTCAACCTCGATTACTTTGGCCTGCCGGCCGACTTTCTGGAAACGTATCGCGACAAGGTGGCCCAGGTGACCCGCGAAGATGTGGAGCGCGTCGCCAAAGAATACTTGCATCCGGATCAGTTCGTGATCTTGGTGGTGGGGAATGCCAAGAAGTTCGATCAGCCGCTTTCAACACTCGGCCCCGTGAATACCATCACGGTGAAATGAATCGAAGTGGGGCAGACACTCGCCGCGGCGGGCTTGCCCCGAGAATAGGCGCGGTTGTTTGACACAACCCTTTCAGAGTCTGTGTGAAAACTCAAAAACCGAGAAAATCTC
>CAZIDA010000455.1:0-3278 GCA_964537865.1 uncultured Acidobacteriota bacterium | reverse complement strand
AACGAAGGCTCGCTTCATCGCCCAGAATGGTGATTCGCGCCAGTTTCTCGTCCAGGATTTTCTCGACGGCCCGCAACGTGCGATCGTCCTCGCCCTCCGACAAAACGATATGCTGCGGATTCTCGCGGGCCCGCGTCTTCACTCGATCCAGAATTCTCATATCAGTTCTTGCTCATCTTTTGTTTCACGCGATCGATGGCTTGCTGCAGATCCGCGCTGGGCGCCAACTGATTCGCTTTGGTGTAGGCAGCCTCCGCGGCGTCCAACTTGTCCTCCTTCTCCAGCACAAATCCCAAGATGGAAAACAGAGACGGCTCTTGAGTCAAGGACTGCGACGCTTGCGTGAGCGCCGCTTCCGCCTCCGGCAATTGTCCGGCAAAGGCGTACGCTTGTCCCAGATTGAACTGCGTGATGGCGGAGGTCGGCTGAAGATCCGCCGCGCGTTTCAGAAAAGAGACGGCCCGCGGATAATTCTTGAGGACCAGCGCCGCGCGACCGGCCAATGACGCCGCGTCAAAATTCTGTGGTTGCGCGTTCGTCCATTTCTCGGCAAGACGCAACGCCTCCTTCAATTCTTCGGTCTTTTTCTGCGGCTGCGTCACGGCCATGGCGTGAGCAAAGTGCGCCTCGCCCAAATACACCGCGGCTTGAGCGTCCTCAGGATTCAACTTCGTGGCCCTCGTGAGCGACTCGATGGCGTCGTCATAATTCTTCAAATGCAGTTGCGCGATTCCCAACTGCGCTTGCAGCGATTCGTTTTTCGGATCGGCGGCCACCGCGGTTTTCAGCTCCGGAAGCGCCTTGTCGTAATCCTGTTGATCGAAGAGCGCGGCCGCTTGAAGAAATTTGATTTTCTGGAGATCCGCGGGATTGCGCGCGTTCATCGTGGCGGCATTGAGCGCTGTGCTCAGCTCCGGGTATTTTCGCGCTTCAAAGTACGCCTGCGCCAGCGCCAACGAGATTTGAAAATCCTTCGGGTCCAGCGACTGCGCTTTCTTCAACGACTCGATGGCCTTGTCGTAATTTTTCAGGCGCGCATAACAGAGGCCGACGATGTAATGCCCTTGCACGTACGCCGGATCGATCCGCAGCTCCTCTTCGTATTCCTTGATGGCCAGCGCGTACTTTCCTTGCGCAAAATAGCTCGCGCCCTTAATGTAATCGCCCAGAAGCGTGACGGGCAACAGCAGCACAGCGGCAGCGATGATCGGCAGGATTCGTCGGCGCATGATGGGAGCATTCTAGAGAATAGAACACGCAAAATCAAGGTGGGCGAGTCGTGGACTCATATTACCGATTACCGGAAGGAGCGCGGCACGAGGACGGTCGCCATCTGGCTTGATGTCATCATGAATATGTTTCTCTTACCTGGAAAGCCACTCACCGCCGAGGCGCGGAGCGCGCCAAGGTTGCGCACAGATCTGGTAGCCACGATTCATCGCAAGAGTGAGCTTTGGTAGCCCCGGCGGTTTTGTAAGCCGGGGCTTCTCTGTGCGTTCGTGAAAAATCACCCGGCGAGGAAAGCGTTCGCCGTGCCTACCAAAACATCGCATTCCTCTTGAGAGCGTAATTGAATTCAACGCGCGAATTTCCGTCACGCTTCTCTTTTGCGCTTGACCTCGACGTTGAGGCGTTTGATTTTTTGGTTGAGGGTGGAGAGGGGAACGCCGAGTTTTTCGGCGGCGTTGGTTTGGCTCCAGCCGGCCTTTTCCAGCGTTTCCAAAATCACTTGTCGCTCCACGGAGTCGAGAATTTCGAAGAGCGTGGCGTTCTCTTTGAGCGGAACGCTGCGCAGCATGCGCGTCCCGGGAAGGCCGGACTCAAAAATGGTGTCGGGGAGGAGCGACGGGTCGACCAGCACACCGGCGCTGAGCACCACGGCGCGCTCCACGGCGTTCTCCAATTCGCGCACGTTGCCGGGCCAGTTGTAATCCATCAGCACCTTCATCGCTTCCGGCGTGAAGCGAATCGGGGGCTTGCTGTTGTCCGCGCAATATTTTCGAATGAAGTGCTCCGCCAGCAGCGGAATATCTTCCTTGCGCTCCCGAAGGGGCGGCAATTGCAGGTTGATCACGTTGAGACGATAGAAAAGATCTTCGCGAAATTTTCCTTGCGACACCAAGGTGCGCAAATCCTCGTTAGTGGCGGCAATGATGCGCACGTCCACCTTGATGGTTTCGATTCCGCCCAGGTGCATGAACTCCCGCTCTTGGATGACGCGCAGCAGTTTGGCCTGCGTCTCCAATCCCACCAATCCGATTTCATCGAAGAAGATGGTGCCGGTGTCGGCCACCTCGAACAAGCCCTTCTTCGCGGCGATGGCGCTGGTGAACGCGCCTCTTTCATGACCGAAGAGATTTGATTCCAGCAAATCGGCGGGCAGCGACCCGGTGTTCACGGGAACGAACGGACGATCGGCGCGCGTGGAAGTGGCGTGAATCGCCTTGGCGATCAATTCCTTTCCGGTGCCGCTCTCTCCTTGGATCAGCACGGTGGAGCGCGACGGCGCCACCTGCGTCACCAAGTCAAAAATCTTGATCATGCGCTCGCTCTTTCCCACAATGTTGGGAAAGTTGTAGCGCTCCTTGAGGGCGCGCTTGAGCTGCACGTTCTCCATCACCAGTTGGCGATTCTGCACCGCGTTCTCAAGGTCGATGAGCAGCTTGTCGTTGTCCCACGGCTTGGTAATGAAATCGTTGGCGCCCGCCTTGATGGCCGTCACGGCGTTCTCCACCGAGCCGAAGGCCGTAATCATGACCACGGCCAGATCGCGATCCATGGCGCGAATTTCCGACAACACTTCCAGCCCGTTCTTTCCCGGCATCATGACGTCGAGCAGCACCACATCGTAGCTTTTCTGGCGCAGGCGCTTCATCCCCGACACCCCGGAGTCGGCGCCGTCGACGGCGTATCCTTCGGCCGTCAGCAACACTTCCAGGGACTCCCGAATCTCGGCTTCATCGTCGATGACCAACACTTGAGCTTTCGTCGCAGGCATAGTTCTTCTAATTTCTCGTTGAAGTTGGGGGTTAGACATTTACCATTTTCTCGAAGGAAGTCTTGGAATGCAGGGCCGGAAATTCCAGGGTGAAGCGCGTTCCTTGGCCGGGCCGGCTTTCCACGTCGATCTTTCCGGAATGCTCTTGGATGATGCCGTAGCTCACCGAGAGTCCCAGTCCGGTGCCGCGGCCGGTTTTGGTGGTGAAGAAAGGATCGTAGATTTTCTTCATGTGCTCGGTGGTGATGCCGCTGCCGGTGTCGGCCACTTCGATCATGAC
>CAZIDA010000454.1:0-3281 GCA_964537865.1 uncultured Acidobacteriota bacterium | reverse complement strand
GCCGATGGCGCGCCACGACTGGCTTCCCGGCAGCGTCCTCGCCACGGGAATCATCGTCTCGGCTTGGACCTATTTCATTCTGACCGGATCCATTTCGACGATCTGGCCGATGTTTGGAATTTCAAATCAGTTGCTGGCGTCCATCGCCCTGTGCATTGGCACAACGGTCATCATCAATTCCGGCAAGGTGAAATACGCCTGGGTCACGCTCATGCCGTTGGCCTTTTTGACCACGACCACCCTCACTGCCGGATGGCAGTCGGTCACCGACAATTTCTTTCCGCTGACACAAAATCCCGCGACCGCATTTCAGGGATGGCTCGATTCCATCCTCACCGCCATCATGATGGTGAGCGTCGCGGTGGTGTTGATCGATTCTTTAAGAAAATGGAAGGGCGCCATCTTTCCGAAAGCACCGGGCGTTCCCGTGAGCCGTCGAGCGCTGGCGACGGAGTGATGTACACCAACGCAGCTTCCCTTCAGAGAATTTGTCAAGATTTTGCCAGGAGCATTGACATTGTGTTTTCGGTTCAATAGAATGAGTTGCGGAAAAAGAGGCCTACAGTTAACTTCCCAACAACAAAAGGAGCAAACCATGAACACACATCAGAAGCACATTGGATTCGTGTTCCTCTCTCTCCTTTTAGCGGCGGCGTGTTTTTTGGCCGTTTCCAATCTATCTTACGGGGCGGGGCGAGTTAGTAACGAGAGTGCCACCCCCAAAGTTCAACGGATGATAGCAGTTCTTTCCGCTGACCAATCAAGTCTCAATCCTCCTCTTATAATCACGCAGGTTCTGGCCGATTCGCAACGAGACTATCTTAAGCAAGTTACAGTCAAGAACGTGTCTTCGAAAGAAATTGTGCGCTACCGTTTGGCGTGGCAAGTCTGGGATGCGGTTCCTGGCACAGAGGGGTTTGATGTTGGTCCTGCGAGCTACGGAACTTTTCTTGGAAACCCCGTTCAAGTGCAACTGAGACCCGACGAGATCGACACGGCGCCGGCACAGGGCGTCTTGCCAATGGACTTTGGGCCGTTCCTTCAAGCCAAGGGCGCCGGACAGAGAATTTTTATCTTGGTTGGTGTAACTGAGGTTAGATTTGCGGATGGTACCGAATGGTCTACGACACCAGCGACTATCAATGCGATTAAGAAGCGAGCAGCACCGAATCAAATGTCAAAGCTACAGAGGCCAAATATCATAATAATAGGCTGTCATGACAGATTGTGCTGGCATACTGAAGGAGAGGATGACAATTGTGAACCCCAGTACTGTTATAGTTGTATTTGGCTCACTTTTAGACAGTGCGGCTCGGAGCAATGTCATCCCTGTGATGAGTGATTGAACTTGTCCTGAGAGTTGGCGATCAGCATGCAATATAATCCTTGATGAGAGGCAGACGCTTAGTTCGGTTTCCCTAAAAACAGGCAAGCCCCCCAGGAGAACAATGTCACGATCAGTTGGTGTAGGCGGCTCGGTCTGGTGTACAAAACATCGCCGAGGGCAGCCAAGCCAGCGGCACTTCCAAGAAGACAGAGTTGAAACTGACTAATGTGGCTCGCGCCAGCCTGGAAGAGCTGCGCTTGGATTATGAAGATTTTCTGCGGCAAAGAGGGCTTCCACTCTGGACCAGAGAAGATGCTCGCCGCCAAGAATTGATTGACCGGCGTTGCTCAACGGCTGAGGAAGTGGTCAGGTGGGTTGGGGAAGTGCGTGGGCGGAGTGGACGAGGTGGACACGGTGGACTGTGTGGACCCGATCAAACGTCCACCGTGTCCACCTCGTCCACCTCGTCCACCTTTCCCGAAATTGCCGCCAATGCCGCCCTTACACTCATCGCTGTGGCTACGGCGCTCTTGGACCGGCAGCTCGCCGCGCAGGCTTCAGCTTTTGAAACCGAAGGCGGTTTCACGGAGCGCCTCTATCGCATCCGCCGAAAGCGAAGAAACGAGACATGCCTGCCAGCATCGAAATGGTATTCTCTCCGCGCTTCGCTACAATCATCGGACCAAGCCCGAAGTGCGCAAATATTTCAGGATGGCCTCTGTGGTTTGTGCCAACGTCCGTTTGGAAGTGTCGATGGTGTAGTCCGCTTGGGCGTAGAGCGGCTCCCGCACTTTCAATAACGCGCGCAGTTCCGTCATTGCGGCGGGATTGTCTTTCATCGGCCGGGTGTCGCCTTGCTTGAGCAGACGGCGCCAGTAAACTTCCGCCGTCGCCCGCAACCACACCGTCACACATTTCTGCCTCACCAAATTCCAGGTGCGCGGATCGGTGACGATGGATCCGCCCGTGGCGAGCACGATGGGCGAGGCCTGTTGGAGGACGCGGTCCAAGCATTGCAACTCCAGGCGGCGGTAATAACTCTCCCCATGCATCGAAAACACTTGCGCCAGCGGCATGGAGGCGGCGCGCTCGATTTCGGCGTCCAGTTCGACGAAGGGGAGGCGCAGCTTTTTTGTGAGGCGTGCCCCCACGCTGGTTTTGCCGGCCCCGCGCAGTCCGATCAGGGCGATGACGGTTTTCTTCTCGCGCAGCGGCTTCGTCTGGCGCCTGCTTCGCGGGATCGAGGTGGGGATCAATTGACGCAGCGAGCAATTCAACGCCTCCGCCACTTGCGCCAAGCGGTTGACGGAGATGTTGCCCCGGCCGGATTCGAGTTGCGCCAAGAAGCGCAGCGACAGTTGGGCGCGCTCCGCCAGTTTCGCGCGCGTCCAGCCGCGCCGGGAGCGAAGCTCGCGGATGCGAGCGCCGATGGATTCCAGGAGAGAGGATTTTTCGTTCATAGGATTTGAGCCCGTAAATTCCACGGTCCGGTGGATCGTCCGATCGATTGGGGTCCGCGATGCACAGAGCGCACCGCGGCTATCCAAACGATTCACGCACTGCATGGGTAGCCGAGGTGGGCGCTCTCTGACCACCTCGGACGCCACTTCGAATCTCCGGGATGCTCTCCGCCTCTCCGCCGCAGGCGGAGACCATCCCGGCTTCCAGAGCTCTTCGAGTGATTGGAGTCCGCGATGCATCCGCCGCGGCGGACATCGCGGCTACACGGGCGTCTTCACGCGAAATCAGAAATGCATTATATTGCACTTGTCGCTCAAGTCAAACGGTAATATACTGCAACCTTCAATTCCGGATGCAAAGGACGTGTCATGAGCGTTGCCTCGACATCGCGGTCGCTATCGGCGGCCCAGCCGGTGGAATTTCAAACCTGCCCGGACGCGTATCGCCACTGGAAGTTCCGCGTCGAAGGGCCGGTCGCCACCTTGGCCATGGA
>CAZIDA010000453.1:0-3302 GCA_964537865.1 uncultured Acidobacteriota bacterium | reverse complement strand
TGAGCGGACGCGTGGCGCGGATGAGCGCGGCCAACCTGAAGGAACGGTTGCCCATTACCAACCCCAGCGACGAGCTCGGACGCTTGGCGCGCGTGTTCAACGAACTTCTCGGGAGATTGGACGACTCCTTCGAGCAGCAACGCCGCTTCATGGCCGACGCGTCACACGAACTGCGGACGCCCATCGCCATTGTTCGCGGCGAAGCCGAAGTGGCCCTGTCGCAACCGGCGCGCCGCGAAGCCGAATACCGCGAGTCGCTGGCCGTGGTGCACGACGAAGCGAAGCGCTTGACGCACATCGTCGAAGATTTGTTTACGTTGGCGCGCGCCGACGCCGGACAATATCCGCTCCGCTTCAGCAAGCATTCGCTCGACGAGATGATGATGGAATGCGTGCGCGCCATGCGGACCCTGGCGCAACAGCGCGGCGTCTCCCTGCGGTTCAATCCGCCCAACGAAATGCCGTACCTCGGCGACGAAGGATTGTTGCGCCGCCTGTGCGTGAACCTGTTGGACAATGCCATTAAATTTACGCCGCGCGGAGGCGTTGTCACCGTCGATTGCGAACGCCGCAACGGCGAATACGTCTTGACGGTTTCGGACACCGGCGCGGGAATTCCTCGCGAAGCCCAGGCGCACATTTTTGAGCGTTTTTTCCGCGTCGACAAAACCCGCTCGCGCGCCGAAGACGGATCCGGCGCCGGCCTCGGCCTGCCCATCGCGCGGTGGATCGCGGAATCCCATCATGGACGCTTGGAATTGCTTCGCTCCGATTCCACCGGGAGCGCCTTCGCCGTGTTCTTGCCGTTTCCCGATTTTCCAATTGCGGATAGCCTGTAGCGGCGCCTGCGCTCAGGGATTGACTTCAGAATCCGCGTTAATCCCCCATTCATCTTCGAACGCATAAGCTGGACGGCATCGAATGGATGCCGACGGTTGGGCCTGTGGATTGAAGATAGACCCCCCTTCCTGTCGCTCGACAGAGTCGACATCAAGCTCGGCGCGCATCCCTGGGCCGACCATGAGCCCTGAGATTGCGCGCGAATCCAATTCGGAAAAAGGAGGAGAGTTTTATGAAGCCGATCTTTCGTTGGTGGGGATACGCATGGATCATCATGATCGCTTCGATGTGGAGTCTTTCCTTGTTTGCTCAGGGAGAAAAGAAGATCGAAAGGAAAGACGTCCCAAGCGCGGTCACGGCTGCGTTCGCCAAGGCCTACCCGAAGGCGACCATCCGTGGATACTCCGCGGAGAAAGAAGGCGGCAAGCTGTTTTATGAAGTCGAGAGCGTCGAGGGAAAGATGTCCCGGGACGTCCTCTTCAGCCCGAACGGCAGCGTGGTGGAGGTTGAGGAAAGCATTGCGCCAACCGCCCTGCCGAAGGATGCGCAGAACATGCTTCGAGAAAAACATCCCAAAGCGACGATCAGGAAAGCAGAAAGGGTGACGCGCGGTAAGACGGTGGAATATGAGGTCTCCGTCATGGAGGGAAAGAAGAAACTGAGCTTCGTCTTTGACTCCACCGGGAAGCTGCGGCCCCACAAAGAGGAAGACTAAAGCCGCCCCAATTTGGGCCGGGGGGCGCCGGCGTCTCCAAGGCAGCCGGATTTACAGCCAAGAGATTCCTTCGCCCCCGGCCATTCCACGAGAGGCCGTGTGAAACCTCCCTTCGGAGAAAGTCCGTCG
Organism: uncultured Acidobacteriota bacterium; assembly: GCA_964537865.1. Classification (GTDB taxonomy): domain Bacteria; phylum Acidobacteriota; class Terriglobia; order JAIQFV01; family JAIQFV01; genus CAZIDA01. The sequence goes on along the minus strand of CAZIDA010000453.1, from coordinate 1,618 downwards.
GGCTCTCCAGGCGCCTTCTGCCGGAGAATATTCCATTAATTTATCCTCCGTTTAACTTTGACGCTGTATCCTCTCTCTTAAAGGAGCCTCGTTTGCGAGGAGTTTTTGAGGGATCATAAACTCTTCCCAAGAATTTGAATGAGACGGATCTTTCATCTCTTAATGGACGCGGAATGAAAGCGTCGATCGGGGATGCGTCCTTTCCGCGACTCTTCTTTACTGAAGGCAGTTGAGCGAAGGTTGTGCGGATCATGGAAAGCCAAAGCGAAATTTCCTGCAAATCCCGCAAGTTTGAATAGGCGCCGCGAAGGATATCTGAGCGCTCATTGCAATGTATATATTGATTAACCCTTCCCCGTTGGACAGGTCAGGACCCACGTTGCCATCTATCAGTGTGCACATCGATACGGAGGTCAATCGTGACGAATAGAAATCGTTCCCGCGCGATTCTTGTCCTTGGTTTTTTAATGATCAGCCCTCTGGTCCTCTGGTCTCAGAACGCCATCACGACCGGAACCATTTCCGGTCGTGTGACCGATGCCTCCGGAGCGGCCATCCCCGGCGCCAATGTAGTGGCCACCAACGTGGGCACTGCGGTCACTGTCGCCACCACCACCAATGCCGAGGGGCTCTATGACTTTCCGCTCATGAGGGTGGGCGCGTATACCCTGACCGTGAGCAAGAGCGGATTCAAGACCTCTAATATTCAAAACGTTCTGGTGTCCGTAGGACAGGCGGTTTCGGAAAACGTGCAGCTTGAAGTCGGCAGCTTGTCGCAGCAGGTCACTGTGACGGCTAGTTCTCCTCTGCTGAATCCGACACAGACGACCGTCAGCGATTTGGTCGACAGGAAGCTTATTTCTAATCTGCCGTTGAGCGGGCGCCGTTATACTGACTTCGTGTTGCTCACGCCGAACGTCAACGCCGATGGGGATTTTGGAACCGTCAGCTTTGGCGGGCAGCAGGGCGCGGGCGACTCGGGATACGCCAATGGGAACGGGTCGAATTCGTTTACCGTCGATGGCGCCAGCTTTACGAGCACCTTCTTTGGGGAAGCCCGCGGTCGCACCCGTGTCCCGTACGTCTTCGGAGAACAATCCATCCAGGAATTTCAGGTGTCCGACAACCCGTATTCCGCGGCGTATGGTGGGGCGGGCTCCGGTTATGTCAATACGGTCACCAAGTCGGGAACCGATACTTTTCATGGGAACGCGTTCTATTACAATCGCAATTCGGGCACGGGGGCGATTGACGCCGTGGACAAGGCGAATGGGGTTCCCAAGCCGCTGGATGTCTTGCAGCAGTTCGGAGGGGACATCGGCGGGCCCATGATCCGGCACAAAATGTGGTTCTATTTTGACTACGAGCAGCAGCGACAGAAAGACCCCATTTCGGTGATTAACTCAGGGCAACAAGCTTTGGACGAGAGCAGCTTTGGCATTCCGGCGGGCACGCCGTTGCCGCCTCCGAACGGACCCTTCCCGCTGCCTGGCAGCGACACGGGGCCGGATCCCACGAATCCCGTCTATCTGCAACAGGTGGCCAATGCGCTGGGAGCGATCCGTTCGAATCTGGGCGCTCGGGCGCGTCGCCGCGATGACTTGTCCTTCTTTCCCAA
>CAZIDA010000452.1:0-3303 GCA_964537865.1 uncultured Acidobacteriota bacterium | reverse complement strand
CCAAAATGCCGCACTCCAAAATCTTGCACTGCGGCGGACTTGCCACCGCAGTGCAAGATTTTGGAGTGCGGCATTTTGGAGTGCGCCGGCAAAGCGAAGTGGCGACGGCGCTTTGGATTGTTGGGACGTTGAATAACCGTCGCGATCATGGCGTGCCGGAGGAAAAGCGGCGTCGCGTCCGCCGCGGCGGACTTGCCGCCGCACTCCAAAAGTTGTTTTTCGACTACCGAGTAAGCCTATGAGAAAAATCTTGGTTACTGGAGGCGCAGGTTACATCGGAAGTCATGTCGTTCAGGCATTGGTATCATCCGGCGACGCGGTGGTGACGGTCGACAATCTCTGCGACGGGCATCGGGAAGCGGTCCTGGGCGGCGAATTCCACGAGGTGGATTTGGCGGATCGCGGCGCGCTTGAGTCCATCTTCGATCGACATGACTTTGATGGAGTCATGCATTTTGCCGCGCATTGCTCGGTCGCCGAGTCGATGCAGAATCCGGGAAAGTATTATCGCAACAACGTCTCCAATCTTCTGAACTTGTTGGAGGTCGTGTGCCGGAAAGGATCGCCGCGAATAATCTTTTCTTCAACGGCTGCGGTGTATGGAATGCCGGATCGGTGTCCGATTGGAGAATCACTGTCGCCGGCGCCGATCAATCCCTATGGGCATTCGAAGTTGATAGGTGAAAATATCTTGAAAGATTTTTCGGTCGCGCACGGATTGCGCTTTGTCGCGCTTCGGTATTTCAACGCCGCGGGCGCCGACCCATCGGCGAAGATTGGAGAATCGCATCATCCGGAAACGCATCTGATTCCGCGAGCGCTGGCGGTCGCCTCTGGCCGCTTGCCGCATGTGGAAATCTTTGGGACGGATTATTCGACGGCGGATGGAACGTGCATTCGGGATTATGTCCATGTGAACGATATCAGCCGGGCGCATCTGTTGGCCCTGGAGCGCCTTTGCCGCGGAGGAGACAACTTGGTGGCGAATCTTGGAAACAGCCGCGGTTATTCGGTGAGTGAGATTGTCCGCACGGCGGAAGAGGTGACCGGCAAGAGAATCAAAGTGGTTTATTCGCCGCGTCGGCCTGGCGATCCTCCGGAGTTGGTGTGCGAGAACGCTCACGCGAAAGAAACCCTGGGCTGGGCGCCGGCGGTTTCGTCATTAGAAGAAATCATTGAATCGGCTTGGAACTGGGAGCTTCATCGGCGGTATTAGAGGATTTTCAAAGATAGAGTTCTTGGCATTTAGGTGGCGCAACCAGATTGCTCGTTTTGGTAGCCCCGGCGGTTTTTTGCGCCGGGGGTTTTTGCGTGCGTTAGTAAAAAATCTCCAAATGAATGCAAGAACCCCCGCCCCCCGAAACGGGCGGGGCTACCCGAGCAAAAACTTGGCAAAGAAACAGAATCTTGCCAGCTTGCTACGCACAGAAGACCGATGCAAATCCGGTCATTGCGGAAGGACTGACGTGAATCGAAAATCAAAAGCGCGTTGTCTGATTCTGGGAGGTGGGGGCTTCATGGGCTCTCATCTGGCCGAAGAGTTATTGGCGGCCGGATACGCCGTCCGCGTCTTCGATCAAGCCAATCGCGATCGCCGCAACCTCGCCTCAGTTGCCGGCGACATTGAGATTGTCGAAGGAGATTTTCTCAATGAGTCCGAGGTGGAGAAGGTGATTCCCGGCGCTGATTTTGTCTTTCACTTGGTGGGAACCACGGTTCCGGCGAGTTCGAACGCCAATCCCGTCTACGACGTGAAATCCAATGTGCTCGGCTCCCTGAGACTGTTTGAACTTTGTGTCGCGAACCAAGTGCAGAAAGTGATTTTTGCATCCTCCGGCGGCACGGTGTATGGCATCCCTCAAAGAATTCCCATCGACGAAAGTCATCCCACCGAACCCATCTGTTCGTACGGTATCGCCAAGTTGACGATCGAGAAGTATCTTCACCTATTTCACCGTCTGCATGATTTGAATTACACGGTTCTTCGAATCTCCAATCCCTACGGCGAGCGGCAACGGCTCGATGCCACGCAAGGCGTCATCGCCGTGTTCTTGGGTTGCCTGGCGCAGCATCGGCCGATCCATTTGTGGGGAGACGGATCGGTGACTCGCGACTTTTTATACGTGCGGGATGTGGTACGCGCCATGAGGCTGGCGCTTGAATTTCGCGGACCGCAGAAGATTTTCAACATCTCAGGCAATCAGGGTTTGTCCGTCAACGATTTGATTGCGGTCCTGTTGAAAGTGACCGGGGAAAATCCGGAGATTATCCGGGAGCCGAAACGATTGTTTGATGTTCCGAAGAATATCTTGGATAATAGTCTCGCGCGGGACCTTCTGAAGTGGGAGCCACTCATCAGGCTCGAAGACGGAATCAAACGCACCTGGGATTGGGTGCGACAACAAAGATGACGAAGGGCAGCGTCGCTCGTCAGGGAGCGGCGCCCTATGGCAATGAGCGGGGGACGGGTAGCCTCAATGAGTCTGAACTCTGCCGTTCTGGAAACCGCCAGGACAGTGGGGGCGGCGTGTGCAGTCTGCGGAAGCCGCCAGACGCATGAGCGTCTCCAGAGGCGGGAGTTCAAGATTCATCGATGCGAAGACTGCGGCTTTCAATTTGTGTTTCCAACTCCGAGCGAAACGGAGTTGAAGAATTTTTACCAGAAGGAAGATTACTTTCAAAGCAGCGACAGTTTTGGCTACTCCGATTACGGATCCAAACAGGAATTCTATCTCAGTCTGTTTCGTGGATATCTGAGTTGTCTCGAAAGGCACGGGTGCGTTGGACGAATTCTCGACGTCGGATGCGGCACCGGTGATTTTTTGATGTTGGCGCGACAAGCCGGATGGGAGCCGTACGGAGTTGAGATCTCCGATCGAGTAAGAGCCGAAGCCATGCATCGATCGGGAGCGGTCATCTATCCATCGTTGGAAGACTTGGACGGTATGCAAGGGCTCTTCGACGCGGTGACGATGTGGGAATTCATCGAACATGTTCCCGATCCGCAAGGAGCGATGAGTAAAGCACTGAAGTTTCTCAAACCCGGTGGATTGGTTGCGATGACGACGCCGAACAATTCGAATCTGACGGCGGTTCGCTCGCCTGAGGACTGGCCACAATTCAAGCCGCCGGAGCATCTGCAATATTTTGACTTCGCCACCTTGCGGCGTTTTTTGCAGGAGGGAAATCGTTTGGAAGTGGTCGAATTGCATGGAATCCATCCGGATCTGCGACTCATCTCGGCGCCGTGGGTGGAATCGCTGCTGCGGTGGGCCATGAACGTGCGGCGTCATCACGACACCC
>CAZIDA010000451.1:0-3314 GCA_964537865.1 uncultured Acidobacteriota bacterium | reverse complement strand
ACCTCATCCAGCGCCCCATTGAGGCCTCCGTCGCAAATTCGGTCGTGCCTTATGGGGAGGTCGTTTCGAGTTTTGGTCTTCATCATCATCAAAGGCGACGGCGGGGGCCGGTTTCACCGGGGTTCGCGACACGAAGTGTTGATCAAGGAGTGGATAGTCAGCCGCGGCCGGACACGGTTCATTCGTAAAGGATGTCAGTCATGTGGGTCCAGCAATTATTTTTGATGGGAGCGCCTCTCTCGCCGTGGCAGAAAGTATTCCGACAGTTCTTCCCGCACGATCGCTTCGTGGGCCTCTACCAAGTCAATGCCTTTGACTTGGCCTTCTTGATCCCTTACTTCACGGTGCTGGTCATTTTGGCGATGTACGGGATTCACCGGTATCATTTGGTGTACCTCTATTTCCGCCATCGCGCCAACCGGGCCAAGATCACCGAGAAATTCTCCGAGCTTCCGCGCGTCACCATCCAGTTGCCGATTTTCAACGAGCGCTACGTGGTCGATCGCCTGGTCGAAGCCGTCAGTCGGATGAACTATCCGCACGAGCTCCTGCAGGTTCAAGTTTTGGATGACTCCACCGACGAGACGGTGCAGATTGCCGCCGCCGTGGTGGAACGATATAAAAACACCGGTCTCGACATTTCATATATTCACCGGGATAACCGCACGGGTTTTAAGGCCGGGGCGCTGGAAAACGGTTTGAAGACGGCCACCGGTGATTTCGTCGCCATCTTTGACGCCGATTTCACGCCGCCCGCCGATTTTCTGATTCGCACCATTCACTATTTCACGAATCCCAAAGTGGGCATGGTGCAAACGCGTTGGGGCCACATCAATCGGGGTTACTCGTTCTTGACGCAGGTGGAATCGATCCTGCTCGACGGCCATTTCGTGATCGAGCACGGCGCGCGTTTCTTGGCGAGGCGCTTCTTCAACTTTAACGGCACCGCGGGCATTTGGCGGCGTCAAGCCATCGAGACATCAGGCGGCTGGGAACATGACACGCTGACCGAAGACACCGATCTCAGTTATCGCGCCCAGATGCACGGCTGGAAGTTCGTGTATGTGCCGGACGTGGTGTGCGAAGCCGAGCTTCCCGTGGAAATGACGTCTTTCAAGGTGCAGCAGTTTCGCTGGGCCAAAGGTTTGATTCAGTGCGCCAAGAAAGATCTCCCCATGATCCTGCGCGCCAAGTTGCCGCTGCGAATCAAGATCGAGTCGTTCTTCCATCTCACCGCCAACATCGCCTATCCGCTCATGGTGGTGCTGTCATTGGTGCTCCTGCCGGCGACCATCATCCGGTTTTATCAAGGCTGGACGCAGATGTTGTGGATCGATCTGCCGCTCTTCATCGCGGCGACGTTTTCCATCTCCTCATTTTATCTGGTCTCGCAGCGCGAACTCTTCCCGGATTCTTGGTGGAGAAAGATCCAGTATCTGCCCTTCCTCATGGCCGTGGGCATCGGGTTGTCGGTCTCCAACACGCGCGCCGTGATTGAAGCGCTGCTGGGAATTCAAACCAGTTTCAATCGAACGCCGAAGTACCGCATCGAGACGGCCCGCGATCAATGGACGGTGAAAGAGTATCGCCGCAAGAGCGGGCTGACTCCGTACATCGAGCTGGTCTTGGGGATTTATTTTGCGGTGACCGTCTATTACCTCATCGTCAACGAGGACTACGCGGTCACGCCGTTCCTGATTTTGTTCGTCATCGGCTATCTTTACACGGCGTTCATGTCGCTCCTGCAAACCTATATCGAAAACTTGAGAGCGATCCGCCGTGCCGTGACGGATCACCTCGTGGCGCTGTTCCCCAAACGAACGGCGAAGGTGGGTTGATGATGTTTGCGCGCAGCGGTCCGATTACTGGGAGCGGCATTTTTGCAAAGCCGAAGTACGCCCTTTGAACCCAGCGATGCCCCGAAAGCCGCTGGGTCTTTTGTTTGCTGAGTTTTTTCTGACCTGAAGAGTCCAAGAAAGGAACGAGCGTGATCGGTCGATTCAAAATGGGCCGCGTCGTCATGAGCCTTGTGATGGGGATGGCGCTGATCTTCGCCTGGGCGCCTGTCGCTTGGGCGCTTGAAAAAGCGCCACAAGAAGTGCTGCACGCGCGCCGCGCCGCCTTGATGGAGCGCGTGAAGGACGGCGCCCTCGTCGTGTTCGCCAAGAAAAGCTCCGAGATGCCGGACGTTGATCGCAGCCCTTTTCGGCAGGACGACGATTTTTATTATTTGACCGGATGGGACAAGCCGGACGCCATCCTGCTGCTGCTTCCCGCGGGGCGACAGACGCTGGCCACCGCGATTTTTCCGGGCAGTCAGAAGACCCGCGAAATTCTTTTTCTTCCCAATCACAACGTGGCTCGCGAGAAATACACCGGCGTTCGGTTGGGCCCTTTCGACAAAGACGCCACGCGCATCACCGGTTTTCCCTTGGTGCTGCCGGTAGACCGCTTTCCCTCGGAGTTGACCAACGCGCTCTCGAATTCGCAGGTCCTTTACACCGTTTTCCCCGGCCCCGGAGAGAATCCGCGGCTTTCTCCGGATCAGCGGCGCGTCGATCAATTGAAAGCGTTGGCGCCTTTCGCCGAAATTCGCGACATCGGGGAAACCCTCGACAGTCTCCGCGTGGTGAAAGACAAATTCGAAATGTCGCTGCTGCAGAAGGCCATCGACGCTTCGGTGGACGCTCACTTCGCGGCCATGAAAGCGATCAAGCCGGGAGTGCCCGAGTATCGCATTGCCGCTCTCATGAAATTTACTTGGGAGAAGGAGGGCTGCGAGCGCGCCGCCTACGCGCCCATCGTGGCCTCGGGACCGAACTCCGTCATCCTGCACTACAATCAGAACGCGCGGACGATGGAGAAAGGCGAGACGGTGGTGGTCGACGCCGCCGGAGAATACAGCTATTACGCCGCCGATATCACGCGCACTTATCCGGTGAGTGGAACGTTCAGCCCCCGGCAAAAACAAATTTACGATCTGGTGCTCGGCGCGCAAGAAGCCGCGGTGAAAGCGATTGTTCCCGGTAAAACCACGATGCTCGAGTTGACCGAGAAGGTGAAGGAGTATTTCAAGAAAAGTCCGTTGCGCGGGCCGAAGGGTTCCGACGATACGATGGATCATTATTTCATTCATGGCTTGGGCCATTTTCTGGGCCTGGAGGTTCACGACGTCGGCGGCTACGACCGGCCTCTGGACAAAGACATGGCCTTCACCATCGAGCCGGGAATTTATATTCCGGAAGAGAATCTCGGGGTTCGCATCGAAGATGACTTTCGCATCGACGACAGCGGCAAGGTCATCAAGATGTCGG
>CAZIDA010000450.1:0-3324 GCA_964537865.1 uncultured Acidobacteriota bacterium | reverse complement strand
CCACGGTCTTGTCGTCCTGGATTTGCGTCCGCTGATTCCTTTTTACTTCGACCTGGGGTTGCTCCGGCGGCTGATACAAACCGGGATTCTCGCTGGCGATCTTGCTTTGCGTGGGCTGCTCCGGAGGCGGCAATTTCAGTCCGGGCAAATCCTGAACCGCCTGAACGTGAATGGCGTCTCCAATTCCTCCGCCACCGCCAATTCGGATGAAGTGACTAGGAAAGAGCTTTGAAAAAATCGGAGCGCCGAAAATCGCGATCGAGAAAAAAAGAACATGCGCCACCGTCGAGACGACAAACGTCTTCTTGATGCTATCTTCGGCGATAGGCGAAAAGTAATCGTAAAGCTGAAAATTCTCGATGCCCATGAACCGTTCGCTCAACCCCTGAGGAGCTGGAATTCTTCAAGCCGGCTCAAATTGTTATGAATGCGCCAACAGCACTGCAGGTTGTTTCCCCATTTCTTCGGAGCGCTACTTTTGCCCAAACGGTCTGAGACCAACACGATGATTCCTCTTCCGAATCACTTGCTCGGAATCTTGCTGTAGGGTTGCGTTACCAACTGCGCGTTGTCGAATCCGCTTTGCTTTAACGTGTCCAGCACCAACGCCAAGGTTCCATAAGGAACCGTCTCATCCGCTCGCAGATAAATAGGTTGCGAGGTCAAGCCATAGGTCTTCTGCTTGACGAGATCGCCCAACTGATCCAGCTTGACGGGATCATTGTCGATGTACAGCAGTTGCTTCTTCGTAATGGTGATGACCACGAGTTGCTCCGGCGAAGTTTTCGCCGCTTTCGTCTGAGGAAGATTCACCTCGATGGAAGATTGCAGCACCGGCGCCGTGATCATGAAGATGATCAGAAGGACCAACACCACGTCGACCAGCGGAGTGATATTGATATCGGAGAGCGAGGTTTCCACGGTGCCTCGCTGCGTGCTCATTGCCATAACGTCATCTCCTCGTCCACCGGTTCCGTTTACAGAAAGTTGCGCTCCGTCAGATTCAAGAACTCCAAGGAGAAATCATCCATGGCCGCCGCAAAATCTTTCAGCGTGTGAAGGAAATGGTTGTAGAAGATAACCGCGGGAATGGCGGCAAAGAGTCCCGCCGCTGTGGTGATCAACGCTTCAGAGATTCCCGGCGCCACAGCCTTCAAGGTGGCGCTGCCGGCGCTTCCCAATCCCGAAAAAGCGTCGATGATTCCCCACACCGTCCCAAACAGCCCGATGAAGGGCGTCACCGATCCGGTGGTGGCCAGCCAATTCAACTTCTTTTCCAGCTTCGATAGCTCCGACGAAGATCCGCGGAGCAACGCCCGACGCACGCACTCCAGACTCTTCAACGTCGCGTTCTGCCCGGACCCATGTCCCGGCCCCGGATGGTTGGAGACGAGCACAATTTGATTCTGCAACTCCTGGTAGCCCGCCAGAAAGACTTCGGTCAACGGAGCTCCCCGCAAAGGTTCGCATCCGGCGCTTATTTCCGAAAGCTTCTGGCTTCGGCGAAACAGGCTCAAGAAGTATTGGCTCCGGGTCCGCGCTTTTCGGAAAATCCGGTACTTGTTCAGGATGATGGCCCAGGAAACCACCGAAAAAATGAGCAGAATCAGCAGGACCCCCTTGGCGACCAATCCGGACTGGCCCACCAATTGAACGAGTTGATCAGAGGAAAAAGGAATCGCGATCAAAGTCATCAGGCTGAAAGCAGTCAACGTTCCTCCTCAGGTAATGAAGCAATTTCGACAACGCAAGATTCATTTTGGAACTCTTGTTCGCGGGTAGTATAACGAGGTCAGTTACTCAACGCAATCCTCGAATGGAATGCATTTAAATATGATAGACTTTCGAACCATGTTGAGGCAGTTGCACATCACTCAATACGCCTTGATCGATCACCTTGAATTGGATTTCCACGGCGGCCTGAATCTGCTTTCGGGAGAGACCGGTTCCGGAAAATCCATCATCGTCGACGCGCTGGGACTTCTGTTAGGCGGCAAGGCTTCGCCGGAGATGGTGCGAACGGGATTCGAGCGAGCCTCCGTCATCGGAGTTTTTCAGTTGAATCACTTCCCCGAGTTGATGGAGTTTCTCGACGGCCAAGGTCTCAATCCGGTGGACGACGAATTGATTCTCACGCGCGAGGTGTTGCGCGAAGGGAAAAGCCGCGCGTTCATCAACCGGCAACCGGTGACGGCCGCTGCCTTGAAAGCGCTGAGCCGTTGGATCGTCGACATCCACGGACAGAACGAGCAACAAGCGCTGACGGAGGCGGAAGCGCAACTGGCTTTGCTCGACGAATACGCGGAAAATCAAAATCTCCTCGAAGAGTTGGCCGACCTTTCAGAACAATTGAGTGTGGTTCGCGCCAAGCGCGAAGCGCTGGAACGCAGCGAGAAGGAGCAGAACCGCCTGATCGATCTGCTCACTTTCCAGCAGAAGGAGATCGAAGCCGCGCAGCTTCAGCCCGGTGAAGATGAGGCGTTGAACGTCGAGCATCGATTGCTGGCCAACGCCACCAAGTTGTACGAAGCCGCGAACGAAGCTTACGCGTCGTTGTACGAGTCGGAGCAATCGGCGGGGCACGTGGTTTCCGTTACGGAGCGCGCGCTGGAGACCGTGGCTCGGATCGATGCGAAGTTGGGGGGGCCGCTCGATCAATTGAAGACGATCCGCATTCAGTTGGAAGACGTGGCCTTCAGTCTCCGTGATTATTTGCAAAAGGTCGACGTCAATCCGAACCGGCTCGACCAGGTGGAGTTGCGCATCGCCGAAATTGAAAAGCTTCGGCGCAAGTACGGCGCCAACGTCGCTGAAATTCTGAAATTCTACGACGGCGTCGTGGAGCAGTTGCGGGCGTTCGAACACCGCGACGAAGAGTTGCAACTCTTGGAAAAGCGGCAAGCCGAACTCGTGGAAGCTTACGAATCGAAAGCCAAGACGCTCACGGCTCGCCGCAAGCGGGCCGCCGGCCAATTGGAGAAAGAGTTGGAGCGCGAGCTGAAAGAGTTGGCGATGGAGCGCACGCGCTTCAAGGTGGAGTTTTCGCGGGCGCCCATCGAATTCTCTCCGCGGGGAGCTGATGCCGTCGAATATTTGGTCTCGCCCAACATCGGCGAGGATCTGAAACCCCTGGCTCGCATCGCCTCCGGCGGCGAACTTTCGCGTCTCATGCTCGCGCTCAAGACTATTACGCACGCCGATTCGGAGATCAAAACTTTGGTTTTTGACGAAGTCGACGCCGGCATCGGCGGACGCACCGCGGAAGTGCTGGGACGCAAACTCAAATCGCTCTCCATGAAGAATCAGGTGCTCTGTGTTACCCAC
>CAZIDA010000449.1:0-3332 GCA_964537865.1 uncultured Acidobacteriota bacterium | reverse complement strand
GAAGAATATTGAAGGCATCACCGAGCAGCGCGCGCGCCAGATCGTGTTGGACGAACTGTTTGACTTGACTCTGTACAAAACTTTCTACTCCATCACCAAAGGAGATCTTCGCGGTGTCCTGGAAGAGCTGATTCCGGTGGAGGCGAAGCATCTGGCGTTTTGGCAGGAGTTTTTCGATCTTCCCCTGAAGCGCTTGGATTTCGGTCGGCGCGTCAAGCTCACTTTTCTCGCGGTCTCGGCGCGGCTGTTCGGCGCGACGGCTATTCATCTGATCTTGGAAGCCATCGAGATTTACGGCATCCGCAAATATCTCCATCTTTGGAAATCCTATCAAGGAAAGCCGCTGGGCCATGCGGTTCAAGAAATCCTGCACGACGAATTGGGTCACGAAGACGAGATTGTTTCGCGCGTCACCACGCGCCAAATCAATCCTGAAAAAATCCGCAGCATCTTCATGGGGCTGAATGACGGCTTGGTGGAGATTCTCGGCGCGGTGTCCGGATTTTTCGCCGCCTTTCAAAATGCTTCGTCGGTGATTATTGCGTGGCTCACGGTGACGGTGGCGGGATCGATCTCCATGGCGGCCGGCGCTTATGCGGGCGCTTCATCGGAAATGGAGGTGAAGAACACCGAGAACGGAAAGCGTCTGTTCCTGGGAGAAGCGTTGCAGGACGCGGTTAAAGAAAGTCCGGTGTCGTCCGCGCTGTTTGTCGGCATCAGCTATTTCTTCGGCTCGTTGATTCCCATTCTTCCGGTTCTCTTCGGCGCCAAGAGCATCGCGCTCTCGGTGATCGTTTCCATCGCCATGATCATTTTGGTCTCGCTGATCCTGGCCTTTTTGTCGGGCATGGCGCTCGCGAAGCGGATCCTGATCAACATTGCGATTGTGGCGCTGGCGGTGGTCGTCGCTTATGCCGTGGGAACGCTGGCGCGACGCATCCTCGGGATGAGCGTTTAGCCGGAAGGCTTTCGTCACTCCGGATGATACATCTCCGGATACAATCGTTTCATGCAGTCGGGGCAGATGCCGTGACTGAACTCCGCCTGGGAATGGTCGCGCACGTAGACTTCGATCTGGTTCCAATAGCCTTTATCGTCGCGAACTTTTTTGCAGGAGGCGCAGATGGGGAGCATCCCGCTCAGCACTTTAATCTTCGCCAGTGATTCTTCCACGCGCCGCGCCAGTTTGAACTCCCGTGTGCGGAGTTGTCTTACGCGCAACCGGTAAAATCCTACGACTACTCCGAGAACGCCGAAACCGCACAGCGCATAAAACCACGCGGTTTGATGAAAGTGCGGGCTGAGATAAAACTCCGAACTCGCGCCTGCTTCGTTCCACACGCCGTCGTTGTTGCAGGCGATGACGCGAAACCGATACGAGCCCGGTGGAATGTTGGTGTAATAAGCCATGCGGCGAGTGCCCGCGTCGATCCAATTTCGATCGAATCCTTCCAACTTGTATTTGAACTTCACGGCTTCCGGCGCCAGAAAGCTCAGCGCGGTGTAATGAATCTCCAACGCGCCGTCACCCGGAGGCACGCGCGTATTCGCACGAGGGTCGACGGGACGCTCGTTCGCCAGAATGCGCTCGATGATCACCGGGGGCGGCAGAGTGTTCATCGGAATGTTCCGGGGATCGACCACCACCACGCCGCGGATGGTGGGGAACCACAATCTCCCATCGGAAGTTTTCCAGCCCGCCGGTTGTGAGCCACCGTTGCACTCGCTGCCGCGAATGCCATCGGCCTTTCCATATATGGTGCTGACGATGGAATTGATGCGGCCCTCCGCAAAATCATTCAACTGTTTTTTGTTGACGCGGTAGATGCCTTTATTGCAAGTCATCCAGAGATTGCCGCGATCGTCCTCGAGAATTTGAAACACCGCGTAGTCGAACAAACCCACGCGCGGCGTATAGGTGGTGATCTTTCCATCTTTGAGCCGGCTCAAGCCGCCGCCGTCAGTGCCGATCCAGAGCGTTCCATCGCTGTCCTCATGAAGCGCGAAGACGATGTTCTGGCCCAAACCGTTTTGCGTGGTGTATCCGGTGAACTTCCCATCTTTCAGATGATCGAGCCCGCCGTTGGTGCCGATCCACAGACTGCCGTCCTGGTCTTCGACGAGGGCGCGCGCGACGTTGCTCAAGAGCCCGTCTTGGGTGGTATAGACCTTGATCTTTCCATCTTGGATTCGATCCACTCCTCCGCCGCCGGTGCCTACCCACACGATGTTGTGAGAATCGACGAAGATGGTCCGCACGACGTCGCTCGACAGCCCGTTCTTGGTGGAATAGGTCGTGAACTGGCCGTCTTTGAGCCGACTCACGCCGCCGCCGAAAGTGCCGATCCACAGCGCGCCGCCTTGGTCTTCAGCCGTGGTCCGGACAATGTCGTTGGCGAGACCTTGTTGGGTGGTGTAGACGGTGAACTTGCCGTCCTTGAGGCGATCGATTCCGCCTCCATGCGTGCCCATCCACACGGCCCCGTCGCGCGTTTGATAGATGGACCAAATCATGTTGGCGGACAACCCATCGTCCGTAGTTAAGGATTGGAATTTTCCTTCACGCAGGCGATTCAATCCGCCGCCTTCCGTTCCCACCCACAGACTTTCCTCGCGATCTTCGTAGATGGAATCGACGCGATTGTCGGACAACCCATCCTTGGGGCCGTAGCTCGTAAACTTCCCATCCGCATAGCGATTCAGTCCGCCGCCGTCCGATCCAATCCACAAACTGCCTTCGTGATCCTGGTAGAGGGAATAGACGCGATTGCTCAGAAGCCCGTCCTTGGTAGTGAACGTGGTGAGCTTTCCATCTTGCAACCGCGTCAGGCCACCGCCATACGTGGCAATCCACAAACCGCCGTCGCGGCTTTCCCACAAACTTCGTACCGTGTCGTTGGGCAAGCCGTCTTTCGTCGTGAGCAGCGTGAAGACTCCGTTTTGAAAATGGTTCAATCCATTTCCGTCGGTGCCGATCCAAAGACTTCCGTCGCGACTCGCCAAAACCGACCACACCATGTCGCTCGAGAGTCCTTGCTTGGTTGTGAACGTGGTGAATCGGCCCTCTTTGAATCGAGCGACTCCGCCGCCGTAAGTTCCCAGCCACAGACTGCCGTCTTGACCTTGCGTGATGGAGCGAACGACGTTGTTGGGCAAACCGTCGGCGGTGGTGTAGGCCGTGAATTTTCCCTCCCGGTAGCGCGACAGCCCGGCGTACGTGCCGATCCACAGGGTTCCGTCTTGGTCTTGGAACAGCGTCGTAATGTAATTGTTCGGGATGCCGGGCGTGTTGCGGACGTCAAAGACCGTGAAGCGCACGCCGTCGAAGCGCA
>CAZIDA010000448.1:0-3341 GCA_964537865.1 uncultured Acidobacteriota bacterium | reverse complement strand
CCCATTGGATTGGGCGCGCGCAACACCCTGCGGCTGGAAGCCAAGATGGCGTTGTACGGACATGAGATCGACGACACGACCACGCCGCTGGAGGCCGACCTGGGATGGATTTGCCGGCTTCAGAAAGGCGACTTCAATGGCCGCGAAGTGTTGCTGCGGCAGAAGGAAGCGGGAGTCAAACGTATCTTGGTGGGTTTTGAAATGACGGAAGCCGGCATTGCGCGCGATCATTATCCGGTGCTCATCGACGGACAAGTCGTCGGCCATGTGACCAGCGGTTCTCCGGCGCCGTTTCTTAAGAAGAATATCGGCATGGCTTATGTGCCGGTCGAGCATTCCGCCGTCGGAACAACGCTTCAAATCCAGATACGGAATCGAGCCGCCGCGGCCAAGATTGTTCCGACTCCTTTTTATAAGCGCAACAGCAGCGGATAGAATGCCGGGGTTTTTGATTATCCGCACTCATGCATCGCATTAATTGAAAAACCTCGAAACAGCAAACGTGACACGAAGCCAACGGACCATCTGAGTTATCCAACGAAGGCCAATTTCTTAATCTCTGAGGGAATATGAGCACGTATCCGGAAGATTGCTTGTACACCAAAGAACACGAATGGATCCGCGTGGAGGGCAAAAAGGGAACGGTCGGAATCACCCACTACGCGCAGAAGCAATTGGGCGACGTCGTTTTTGTCGAACTTCCCAAGGTGGGCGATCATTTCGATTTGCACGAGTCCTTCGGGACGGTCGAGTCGGTGAAAGCGGTATCGGAAATTTATTGTCCGGTGGCAGGGAAGGTCACCGAGATTAATGAGGCGGTGATCAATTCGCCGGAGACGATCAACAGCGATCCACACGGGGATGCCTGGTTGATCGAGATCGAGGTCGCGAATCCGTCGGAGCTGGAAGACTTGATGTCGGCGGAGGAGTACAATGAGTATATCCGGGAAGAGGCCACCGAATAATGCGCTATCTTCCGAAGTCCGATTCTGAACGCGGACAAATGCTTCGCGCCATCGGCGTGGACTCCATCGAGCAGTTGTTTGCGAGCATCCCCAGCGCCATTCGCCTCAAACGCCCGCTGCAGCTTCCAGCCGCCTATTCCGAACCCGCCCTGCTGGACTTCTTCAAATCCTGCGCCGCCGAGAACGCCACCGACGCCGTCTCCTTTCTCGGCGCCGGCATGTACCGCCATTTTATTCCGCTCGTGATCGACCATCTCATTTCTCGCGCGGAGTTTTACTCGGCCTACACCCCCTATCAACCGGAAGTCAGCCAGGGAACGCTGCAATCCATCTTCGAATTTCAGACCTTGATGTGCCAGTTGACGGGCATGGATGTGGCCAACGCCTCGATGTACGACGGCGCCACAGCCATGACGGAAAGCGCGTTGATGGCCCAGCGCATCACCGGGCGCGGCGACCTGGTGGTCGCCGAGAGCGTGCATCCGGAGTATCGCGCCGTTTTGGCCACTTACACCAAGCATCTGAATTGCCGGGTCCGCGCCGCGGCGTATAACGAGCGCGGCCAAATCGATCTCGACGATCTGAAGAAAAAGCTTTCCGAAAAAACCGCCGCCATTCTCATTCAGTCGCCGAACTTCTTTGGCAACTTGGAGGAACTGGAAGCGATCGCCTCGCTGGCTCATGAAAAAGGCGCGTTGCTGGTGGTGACGGTGGCGGAAGCGATCTCTTTGGGAATTCTGCGTCCGCCGGGACAGCCGCTCCCGGACGGAAAACCGGTAGCCGATATGGTGGCCGGCGAAGGTCAGTCGCTCGGCATTCCGATCAGTTACGGCGGGCCGGTGCTGGGATTCATTGCCACTCGCAATCAATATCTGAGGCAGATGCCCGGACGTTTGGCCGGACAAACCGTCGATGCCGCGGGCCGTCGAGGCTTCGTGCTCACGCTGGCGACACGTGAACAGCACATTCGGCGCGAGAAGGCCACTTCCAACATTTGCACGAACCAAGCCCTGTGCGCCTTGATGTGTACCATCTATCTTTCGTTGATGGGAAAACAGGGACTGCGAAAGGTGGCCGTTCAGAATCTCTCCAAGGCGCAACACGCCGTCAACCAATTCAAGGCCGTTCCGGAAGTGGAAGTTCTCTTCGAGGGTCCGCGCTTCAACGAGTTCGTCGTTCGGGCGCGCGGCAAAAGAAAATTCTCCGATCGAAAACTGTGGAAGCAGAAATTGGTCGGCGGCCTGTCGCTGAAGCGCTTCTACCCGAAACTCAAGAACGCGGAATTGCTCTGCGTGACGGAGCAGACGCCCAAAGCAGCCATCGATCGGCTCGTCGATCTCTATCGCCACGGATAAACTCACCGCTCATGAACAACGACAAGATTACCAAAGCCACGACACACATCAGTCAAAACGAACGGCTCATTTTTGAGCGCAGCAGCGCCGGGAAAGAAGGCGTGGCGCTTCCGGAATGTGACGTGCCGGAAGTCGCGCCGGAGTCGGCGCTGGATCGCCGGTTCCTTCGAGAATCGATTCAGGATTTTCCGGAAGTGACGGAGGTGGACGTGGTCCGGCACTTCACGCGCCTCTCGACGTGGAATCACGCTATTGATTTGGGCCTCTATCCGCTCGGCTCCTGCACCATGAAGTACAATCCCAAGATCAACGAACTCGTCGCGCGATTCGAGGGCATCGCTCAATCACATCCGTATCTGCCGATGGAACTCGCCCAAGGCAATCTGCGGATTCAGTTCATGCTGGCGGAATGTTTGAAGGAAATCACCGGCATGGACGCCGTGAGCTTGCAGCCTGCGGCGGGGGCGCAAGGAGAGCTGACCGGTATTCTGATGATTCGCGCTTTCCTGGAATCGAAAGGCAACGCTCGAAAAAAGATTTTGATTCCCGACTCGGCGCATGGAACCAATCCTTCGAGCGCCGCCATTGCCGGATACCAGATCGAGAATCTGAAATCGTGCCGGCGCGGCTGCATCGATTTGAACACGCTGCGCAACACCATGACGGATGAGGTCGCCGCCCTGATGTTGACCAATCCCAACACGCTCGGCGTTTACGAAAGCGATCTCCCGGCGATCGTCGAGATGGTCCATTCCCAGGGCGGATTGATTTACATGGACGGCGCCAACATGAATGCGCTCGTGGGAATCACGCGGCCCGGCGACGCCGGTGTCGACGTGATGCACCTGAACCTGCACAAGACATTCTCCACGCCTCACGGAGGCGGCGGTCCCGGCGCCGGTCCTGTGGCCGTGAAGGCGCACATGGAACCGTTCCTGCCGCTCCCCATCGTTGAAAAAGATGCCGAGGGCCGGTTCGTTTACAACTTCAAGCGGCCTCAGTCCGCGGGGCGCGTCCGCTC
>CAZIDA010000447.1:0-3344 GCA_964537865.1 uncultured Acidobacteriota bacterium | reverse complement strand
CTCCGCGCCCGCTACTGCTCCCCCGACCTCGGCCGCTTCTGGACCCTGGACACCTTCGAGGGCAACCAGGATGATCCGCTCAGCCTGCATAAATACCTCTACGTCGCCGATAATCCCGTCAATATGGTGGACCCATCAGGGCATGACGAATTAGTGGACGTGGGAATCGCAAGTTCAGAAGCCGCTGCAATAGACGCAGAGGCGTTGCCAGTTCTCAGCAGGGTTTACATGACCACTTTCAATGCCCTGATGCGGGTGAGATTGGCTCAGGATCAGATTTTATTTTACGCCCAAGCTACACTGGCGGCTGCGGCAGCACTGGACGTTGGAGCGGGTGTAATGGACCGAGTTGCCCACCGGCTCTTAAAGAACACAACCACAATACCAGCGGGCAACTGGTCTTATGGCAAAACACTGGAGCAAGAGGCGCTTCAGGGAGAGAATGGATACTTGGGCGGAACCGTCAGCAAGATTGATTATTTTGACAAAAATAGTGGCTTGGCGATTTCGTTTAAGGCTCACGGATTATCCAGTTCGATGCCGAATTTGAGTGACAGACTGCTGGTATCAATCCAGAGAGACCTTCAAAAAATGTCGGATGTTAAAGTGACCGGCGCGAGTGGTCTTGATTGGCAGGGGAAATTTCAAAACATTCCAGGCAGCCAGATTCAACAACAAATTCTGACAGTGGCGGTGCCGGAATCGCAAGCCGAGACTGTTTTAAGTTCAACTTTTCAGCAAGCGTTGGTAGAATATGAACAGTTCTACGAAACTGAAATAGAGGTCATACCCGTGCAAGGATGGTTAAGATGAAAGCAGTGGGTCTTTGCTACATAGGCCAGGATGTAAAGAAATCTGGTTATGTGCTTTTGCAATTTGCCTCCGATGGCGGTGCGTATCCGTCGTTTTCAATGGTTGGTCCAGTGGTTCCGATTTTGAACGAAGTAATGGAAAATGATGGTCTGCCTACTGTGTTTCGCTATCTACGCAATCCTCCCGGCCCGGAAAGCAAAACGTTGTGTTTCCATGAGGAAGCAACTAAGAAGGAAATGTCTAAAATCAAACGAAACCACGTGCTGGCATCAGTCGAACTCCTGAAAGGTGATGGTGAGGAGATGAAGATGATTCCGTTGCACGCTGGCAGGGGATGGCAGTTTGATGTGCGTGCGGAAGAAGTCCGGGTGTTCCCGTTGCCCAAATCAAATGATGAGTTCATGCAACGCTTGAATGAGGCTTTGGACACAGCTAGTTAATAAATCGTCCGCTTAACATTGCGCGCACCACCACTCAAAGGGACAATGGGCTTACGCCTCACAAGTCCCTGATTTTCGGTTTATTTCGGGCTGTTTCGGGCTTTTTCGGCCTCAACCGGAGTGACGGCGATGGAGGCGACAAAGGGCGTGTGGCGGTCAACATCGGCGTAGCGTTTGGCGAGGGCGCGAACGGCGGCCAGGTCGTTTTCCTGGAGCTTGTCGGCCAGCAGGCCGAGCCGCCAGCCGAGAATTACCTGTTACGAGCCGAATTGTGATCGTATTTTTTGCCGAATTGTGGTCGTAAAAACCGGGGAATTTGGCTCAGTGCCGTCGTAAAAACAGCCTCGGTCGTAAGCTTGGACGGAGCTACGATGGAAATGGAAATCGAAAAACCCAGCATTTGCGAAAATGTTGCCGAATTAGGACTGCATCGAAAAGTGTGCCAAATTCGCGTCGTAGCGTTTTTTAAAGTAAAGTAGCCGCGCTCTGATCGTAAGGTTTGGCGGGTTCGCTGCCGTAGGTCAGGCGACCAGTCCAAGTGGGCCGGTGAAGCTGCCTGGCACAGGATACGAGCGATTCGATTGGCTTTTAAGCACGGCACTGCTGACGGCGGAACTCGGTTGAGTGGGATCATGGAGTGGGGAAGGACGGTGCTGGGCGGCACTTTTTTACGACGGCAGTGTGGCACTGAGGTGTAGAGAAATGACCAGTTACGATGCCAGAGAGCGGTTTCGGACGTTAATTCGGCACAAAACGGCACTTTTTTACGATGAGAATTCGGCGCTTAACACTTTTGCCCGAACCGGCCAGGCCGCGGAATCCGGTGAACTGGTCGGGGCTGGACAGGACGTGGGCCAGAGCCTTGCGCTGGTCCGGCCCGAGGCGTGAAGACGGCTGATAATCGTGGGCGATGGGTGCAAGCGCCTCGACGCCGGCGTTGACGCTGCGAATCAGGTGAAGCTCTTTGGCGAGAATGTCCCGCGTCGAATACTCGCCTTCAACATGCACCAAATTAGTCTTCCCATTGAGTTCTTCTTTTAGCTGTTTCAAATCCAACTGGCCGCAACCTTTGACCAGGGCGGCTTCCAAAATCTTGCGTTGCGGGGCGACCGAGTGGCGTTCAAAGACGTGCTCCAAACCATGCGTGACGGCCTCATCCGTGCCGACCCGTTGCGCGAACTCTTTTGGCAACCCGTTGGCAGCCTCGACCACTTTGCGCAATGACCGTTTTTCAAAAAATCCGATCTCGCCAAGCTGTTGTTTGCGCACCTGTTCATCACTTGCGCCCTTCAATTTTTTGGGGCGCGACTGGTGGACGACGTGGGAGACTTCCTGTTTGGTGAGCTTGCGCCCGAGCTTGAGTTCCTGAGCTTTGACGGCCATGTCCCGTTGCTGCGACCGCTTCGAGAATCGTTCGATGAATTTGGGGTCAACGCCTTCAATCTCGAAGGCCGAGCCGGTGCGCCGGGTGGAGTAACCAAGCTGATGCAGACGCTTGGCCAGTTCGTTGCGATAAACGGCGGTGCCGTAGTTGAGCGCGCCGAACATATCGCCCGTTTGCAGCGCCTTCCATCGGTTCTCCTTGCCATCCCAAGTGGCATTGAACAGGACGAAATGCGTGTGCAACTGCGGGTCAAGAGCGCGTGAGGTGGTATGCACGAACGCGGCGCCGACGAGGTTGCCGGTCACGCGATCCTGTTCCTGAATGCCGCCCTTGCGGATGCGAGTGGCGGCGAACTGTTCCAGTTCCCGGAGCGCGAGTGTAGAGGCTTCTTTGTGCGCCTCGATGATGCGTTTATCCCCCATCGTCACGGCGAGAATCGAAACCGACTTTGGGGGCGAACAAACGAAGTCGAAGTAAATGCGCCGTTCCCGAAACTGTTGCGGCGTGAGTTGCTGGCCAGTCTCCGGGTGCTGGTTGTCGCAGAGCCGGAGGAAGGCTTCACGTTTGCCATGACACTTACCCCGCCTTTGGAGCCGGAAGAAGCTGCTTGCCGCCCTGCTCAATGGCTGCTCGACTGAAAACCAAGTGGCGGGCTGAACGCTGCCGGATGAAACACTGTCGAAACGAACAATGCCGCGTAGCGGCGC
>CAZIDA010000446.1:0-3348 GCA_964537865.1 uncultured Acidobacteriota bacterium | reverse complement strand
GGTTCCCTTCATCTTGCATGTCACTTCTGGAAATGAAAACGCCGGTGCAGTTTCTGAAAGGCGTCGGTCCGCGCCGCGCCGAATTGCTGAATCAGCGCGGCATCTTCCTGCTCGGCGATCTGCTTACTTATTCTCCCTTCCGTTATGAAGACCGGGTTCATTTCTCCCCGGTGAAAGAACTTCGCGTGGGCGAGCCGCAGTCGGCGCTGGTGACGATTCTTTCTTGCGGCTTGACGCGCACGCGCGGGCGCGGAATTTTCATTTACGATCTCGCGGGTCGCGACGCGTCGGGGATTGTCCGGTGCAAATGGTTCAACGGGCGCTACCTGCAAGAGCACAAAGTTTTTCATCAAGGGATGAAAGTGATTTTCTACGGAAAGCCCGAACCCGATCCCTACGGCCACGGTAACCTGCAATTCCTCAATCCCCAATTTGAAATTCTGAGCGAAGCCGACGAAGAGGCGCAGCCGACCTCCATCGAGATGGGCCGGATAGTTCCGGTGTACGAGGCCATCGGTGCCTTGGGGACGCGGCCGTTGCGGCGGCTGCTCTTTTTTGCGCTGTCCGCCGTCGATCTTCGCGCGGAAGAACCGCTGCCTCGATCGGTGTTGGAGCGACTGAATCTTCCCGCTCGCGACGTGGCGCTCAGCCAATTTCATTTTCCCGGTCCGCAAGAATCCGTCGACACGCTGAACGCCTTTCGATCGGGGCCGCAGCAACGATTGATTTTCGAAGAATTCTTTTTGCTCGAGGTGGGGCTGGCGTTGAAGCGGCGCAAGGCGCGCCGGCAATCCGGCCCGTCGTTTCGCGCCGACGAGGAGATGCGCGCCGCCATCAAAACGATTCTTCCGTTTCATCCCACGGCGGCGCAAAAGCGCGCGCTGCGCGAAATTGTCGACGACATGCGAACGCCCTCTCCCATGAACCGGCTCCTGCAGGGCGACGTGGGATCCGGGAAAACGATTGTCGCCTTGCAGGCCGTCGTGATCGCCATCAAGAACGGCTTTCAAGCCGCGCTCATGGCGCCGACCGAAATCTTGGCGGCGCAACATTATTTATATGCCCAGCGCGTGCTCGCGCCGCTTCGTCTCAAAATCGCTTTGCTCACCAGCGGATTGAAGCGTAGCGAGAAGACCGGTTTACTCGACGCCTTGCAGCGGGGAGCGATTGATTTGTTGGTGGGAACTCACGCCGTGCTGGAAAAGAACGTGGAATTCAAGAATCTGGGTTTCGTCGTCATCGACGAGCAACATCGCTTTGGCGTGGCTCAGCGCCTGACGTTGAAGCGGAAGGGCAGCCGCCCTGACACGTTGGTGATGACGGCGACGCCGATTCCCCGGACGCTGGCGCTAACGCTTTACGGGGATCTGGATTTTTCGGTGATCGGCGAGTTGCCGCCCGGTCGTCAACGCATCGAAACACGATGGATTCGCGAGGAGCAGCGAGAGAAGATGTACTGGTTCCTGCGGCGCGAGATGCAGTCCGGATCGCAGATCTACATCGTCTGCCCGCTGATCGAGGAATCGGAGACGAGCGATCTGAAGGCCGCGTTGGTGATGTATGACGATTTGGCGAAGCGTGTTTTTCCGGATTTGAAAGTCGGATTGCTGCACGGCCGCATGCCCAATTCGGAAAAGGACGAAGTGATGCGGCAGTTCGCCGCGGGCGCGATCCGGCTGCTCGTCTCCACAACCGTCATCGAAGTGGGCGTCGATGTTCCCAATGCCACGGTGATGGTGGTGGAGCATGCGGAACGTTTTGGTCTGGCGCAACTGCATCAGTTGCGCGGGCGCATCGGTCGCGGCAAGAAAAAGTCTTACTGCTTCTTGATGACGCCGGAAGCGGTGAACGAGGAACCCACGCGGCGATTGAAATGTCTTGAAGGCACGACCGACGGATTCAAAATCGCGGAACTTGATCTCGAGATGCGCGGGCCAGGAGAATTTTTTGGAACGCGACAATCGGGGGTTCCCATGTTTCGCATCGCGAACCTGCTGCGCGATCAAGAATTGCTGGAGCTCGCCAAGCAAGAGGCCGCCGCTTTCGTGGAGCGCCCGGCGGATGACTCGGAGCTGGTGGCGCTCACGAAATATCTCCGAGCCAATTGGAAGCGTCGCTTTGGATTGATCAACGTTGGATAGAACGTGGGGCAGGCACCCGCCGTGGCGGGCCTGCCCCAGCTTTTGGAAATAGGCAATCATGGGCGCAGACCCGCCGTGGCGGGTGTCTGCCCCACGTTTCAAAATGAAGACAATCATGGGCGCAGACCCGCCGCGGCGGGTGTCTGCGCCACAACGGGAGGAAATTCAATTTCGTGCTCAGAATCATCGCCGGGGAATACGGAGGACGGCGCATCAAAACTCTTCAAGGAATGAAGCTGCGGCCCACCAGCGATCAACTGCGTGAGACGCTGTTCAACATTTTGGCGCCACGCATCGCGCAGGCGCGATTTGTGGACGCCTATGCCGGCAGCGGCGCGGTCGGCATTGAAGCGCTCAGTCGCGGCGCCGCGCATGTCACCTTCATTGAACGTCACGGACCCGCCGTGGCGTGTCTGCGCGCGAACCTTTTGGCGTTGGAAATTGAGGAAAGATTTAGTATCATCCAGCGCGATGTCAGTCATGCGCTGTTGCAGGTGGATGAGTTTGACATTTGCTTTTTAGATCCTCCTTATGCGGAGCGGGAGGAATATGAGCGCGCGCTTTCCGCTCTCGGTCATCGGACCTCGCTCGACGCTGCCACTCTGGTCATCGTGGAACATTCCAGGCGCCACCGGTTGGACGATTCGTATGGCCGGTTGCGGCAGGTGAAGTTGAAGACGCAGGGGGATAGCCAGTTGTCGTTTTATCAGCCACACCATCTCACTTCCAATTTTCGAGGATCATTTTGAACAAGAAGATTGCCATTTATCCCGGCACGTTTGATCCCGTGACCAACGGCCACATCGATATCATCGAGCGCTGCAGCAAGCTGTTCGATCAAGTGATCGTCGCCATTCTTTTGAATCCCGACAAGGCGCCGCTGTTCACGGTGGAAGAGCGGGCTTCGATGTTGCGCCAAGTCGTGGAGCGGCGCTTCCGCAACGTCGTCATCGACACCTTTGAGGGGTTGCTGGTCGATTACGCGGTCCGAAAAAAAGCCAACGCCATCGTGCGCGGCATCCGCGCCATCTCCGATTACGAATATGAGTTGCAGATGGCGTTGATGAATCGGCGCCTCGATCCGCGCGTCGAAACAGTGTTCATGATGCCGGCGGAAGCATACAGCTATGTGAGTTCCAAACTGGTCCGCGAGATTTTTCTTTTGGGCGGATCCGTCAAGGGATTGGTGCCGGCCATGGTGGAGCAG
>CAZIDA010000445.1:0-3355 GCA_964537865.1 uncultured Acidobacteriota bacterium | reverse complement strand
GTTCTGCACTTGCGTGGCGGCATCGTTGTAATCGGCCTCGGCGCTCTCCAGATCGCGCTGCGCGATGGCGTGATGCGCCAGCAGATCGCGGCTGCGATTCAAGGTGAGCATGGCGAGGTTGAGGCGGTTGCGGGCGACGCGATAGGCGGCGATATCGCCGGTCAAATCGGGACTCGCCACCTCCAAAAGCGGCTGCCCGGCTTTCACGTAAGTTCCCGTGTCTACCAAGAGACGCGTGATCGGGCCGCTGACCTGCGTGATCGCTTGGGTGGTGTGATCGTTATCCCAGTCCACGGTGCCTGTTGTTCGAACGGTCACCGACCAATTTGTTTTTTGCGCGGGCACAACTTGCAGATGGCCCATCTGGTTGGCCGGCACTTCGAAGAGGCCCGCCTGTGAGCCATTGGCCGGAGTCGACTTAGCGTTGGCCGATTCTTTCGAGGCCCCGCAGGCGGCCGCGGCAATAGCCAGCGTAAAAAGCAGAAACATCGCCATGGCTCGCAAGCCCCACCCGGGTAGACAGAAATTTCTTGAGTCCCTTGTTGAAGGGATGGTTTTCATTGCAGTACCTGCTTTCCAACCACGAGGTTGATTTGTTCCGCCGCAATCATGTAGTTTGACAGAGCCTGCCGGTACGCCAATTGGATGGCGCGGTAGCTGCGCTCGGCATCGAGCAGATCGAGCAAGCTCGCGGCGCCCTTTTGAAAGGCATAGCGGCTGATATCGCGTGACTGCGTCGCTTGGTTCAAGTATCCGGATTCGTACAAACCGACCACTTGATCGTTGGTTTTGTAATTGGCGTAAGCGTTGACGACATCGGTCAAAACTCCGTAGCGCGTCGCCGCCTCCGCCTCGCGGGCTTGACGCGCCGCCACCTTGCTGCGCGCAATCTCCCCTTGATTGCGGTCGTGAATGGGAAGATCAATGGAGAATCCGAATCCCACGCCGTTGATCGGTCCATTGCGTTTGAACTCGCCTTCGGTGGTCAAGTCGCGGGCGCGATTTCCATACGCCAACAAGACCGTGTCGTCGGCCAATTTGACGCCGCTTTGGGCCTCTTGGAAATCAGGGCGCTGAAGCAACGCTTGACGCTCCAACTCGTCCAAGCCGACGGTGTATTTCTTGTGCGTCAATTCTCCGATAACATCGTAATTTTCGGCGAGCGTGTCGTAGCCGACCAACTGACGGAGCGCCGCCTTGCTCTGAATCAGCGCCAAATCGGCGGCCGAGACGTCTTGCTGGAACTGCAGCATCTGAAGTTTGATTTTTAGAAAGTCGCCCTCCGAGATATCGCCGTCCTTAAGACGGGCTTGGTTGATATCAACCACCTGCGAAAAGTCTTTGAGATCTTGCTGCGCAAATTTCAAGTTCGACTTTGAGAGGAGGACGTTGATGAAAGCTTGAGCGACTTGGAATTTCAACTGCCGTTCGAAATCGGCGACGTTCTTGGTGACGAAGTCCGTGGTGTCTTTCGCCACCGCGATCCGCTTCTTTCGCTTTCCTCCGCGCTCAATCGTGTAGGTGATGGAGTTGGTAAATTCCTGGTTGGTCCGCAAGTTGTCGAGCGTCAGGAGACTCGGATCGAAAATGGGGAAGTCCTCATTCAAGTTGGTATAGGTCGGATTCGGCTTTAGCGCGGCGGTAATTTCGTCGGCTTTTGATTGGTCGATGTTGAGTTGCTGCGCTCGAAGGTTTTGATTGTGCTGCAGCGCTAGATTGATGGCATCGTCTATCGAGATGAACTGTGAAGGTCTCGGCGGAGTGCCGGGCGTCGTCTGGCCGAGGAGACCCGAAGGAATCGCGAGACTTAATAAGATAAGACACATCCATCTCGGATGGTGTTCAACTCCAAATAACATGGATGGGTTCTCCTTAGTTGCCCTCAAAAACGTTCAGCCGCAGCGCCATGCCGGGCACGAACGGTTTCTTCAAATGAAGCATGAATAACGGGGATGGATTCAGCGGCGACTAAGCCACTGAGAAAGACGGGGGACCTCTCTTCAAAACGGCTTGAGCGAAGCCCAAATACGGGGCCGGTCCTACACAGGGTAAATCAGGATGATCATGAAGGGGGCCTGGAATCACCAATTGCACGGTCAGATGTTGATGCGCCAAAGATTGAGACCACACGCACGCCAGACAAATGCCGTCTTCATGCCCGGCGGGGTTTGCCACGAAGTCTCCATTGTTCACTGCGGGCGCGCTGACCAAACCGGAACCTGTGGCGTCAATTCTCGAAGAGGAGGTCTGCGACACGCGAGCGGGCGTCTGCAGCAAACAGGTATGGCTAAAAGGCAAGGTGAGAGAAAAAACTCCAAAGGAACAAAGCACCACGCCAACGGTCACGCGCCGCCAGGACAAATGCAAAAGCTGCAATCGCCGCTTCACCAAATGTTCCTCAGAGTCGCGCGATTCTACCAAAAAGGATTTCAGGAATCAATTCTTTGTAGAACGTCATCCGGCATGGATTCCAAAACGTGCTCAGATGTTGCCCTGGCCGCAAGACGCGATGCCATTTGTTATAATGCCGTCGAAAGTTATGCGGTGTGGGGCAGGCACTCTTGCCTGCCTTTCATTCACAGCGAAGGATGATCCAGGAATGGAGATCGGCGCGGCTCTTCGCCATGAGTTTTTCGGCCTTTTGTTAGAAACTTCCTTTGTTTGAAATTTCGGTATCAAATTGTTTTATGACCCAAGTCCTGATTCGGCGATTTGGATTCATGCTCCTGAGTTGCTTTGTCGTCGTCACGGCGATCTTCCTGCTGGTTCATCTCATCCCCGGCGATCCCGTGATTCAGATGCTGGGCGAGGGGGCGCAACTGGCCGATGTCCAACAACTGCGCCATTCGCTAGGGCTGGATCAATCGCTTCCGCGACAATATTGGAATTACATGAGCGGACTGGTGCGCGGCGATTTGGGAACCTCGCTGCGTTATCGCGAACCGGTCATGCGAACGCTCTTGGAGCGCTATCCGGCGACCATCGAGTTGACGGTGGCGAGTTTGTTTTTCGCTTTGTTGATTTCCATTCCCGCCGGCGTTCGCGCCGCCGTCAAAGCCAATACGGCGCAAGATCGTTGGATTGGTTTCTTTTCGCTGTTCGGATTATCCATCCCGAACTTCGCGCTGGGCCCGATCTTGGTTTTGCTTTTTTCCATTCAACTTCCTTGGTTTCCGGTGTCCGGGCGCGGAGGCTTGAGCCATCTGGTTCTTCCGGCCATCACCTTGGGTTTAGGCTTGGCGTCGGTGACAACACGAATGGTCCGCGCCGCCATGCTGGAAGAACTTCATGGCGAGTATTTGAAGACGGCCTTGGCGAAGGGTCTGGCGCCGCGAATCATTTTGTACAAGCACGC
>CAZIDA010000444.1:0-3367 GCA_964537865.1 uncultured Acidobacteriota bacterium | reverse complement strand
TACATCGGCTTCATGGCCCTCGATCCGTGCGATCGCGACGCGCTCCAGCAGATGGACGTGTGCGTTCACGATCTCGGATTGAGAGGGATCAAGCTGTATCCGACCATGCAGCATTTCGATATCCGCGAGGAACGCTTTGCGTCCTTCTTCAAGCGCGCCCAGGAACATCGCTTGCCGATCCTGATTCATTTCGGAGCGTCACCCTTCCCGCAGTCGCGGCTGTGCTTTTCGCAACCGCTGCTGTTGGACGACGTGGCCATCAACTTTCCGGAGCTGCGATTCATCATCGCGCACTTGGGACATCCGTGGCAGCGCGACACCGTGGTCATGCTTCGAAAGCACAAGAATATTTTCGCGGACATCTCCGGCCTGTGGCATCGACCCTGGGAAGGATATAACGCCCTCATCTCTTGCATGGAATGGAGCGTCACGGACAAATTGCTTTTGGGATCCGATTTTCCGATTTGGACGCCGGCGGACGCCATGTCCAAATTGAGAGCGGTGCGAGAACAGTTTCTGAACTCCGGACTGCCGCAAATTCCGGAAGAGGTAATCGAAGGCATCATTCATCGGGAAGCTCTGGGACTATTGGGACTTGATGGGACATAGTTGGAGATCAGAAAACTCGTGGCCCGAACCCGCGGCGGCAGATCTGCGGCGCTCCCCCTTTGATTTCTATTTGCTTTTAGACGAGCGAGGAGTAATCCAGCAATGATAAACGAAACCACCACCCAATCCTCTACGATCTTCGAATCCGCCAAGCGGTGTATTCCCGGCGGAGTCAATTCCTTTTCCCGCTCCATTGTGCCGCACACGGTCTTCTCGCATGGCATGGGCGCATATCTGTTTGACGTCGATGGGAGGCGGTACCTGGATTACCATGCGGCCTTTGGGCCGATTGTTCTCGGTCATTGTGATCCCAGGGTGGACCGCGCGGTGAGCGCCACCATCGGGCGTCTCGATCTTATGGGCATCGGAACGACCGAGGTGGAAGTGCGCGTGGCCGAGCAAGTGGTCCAGCACATTCCTTCCGCCGAGATGGTGCACTTCTGCAATACCGGCACGGAAGCGACCTACAACGCCGTGCGGCTGGCGCGCGCCGTGACGGGGCGAATGAAGCTCCTCAAGTTTCAGGGATGCTTTCACGGCTCGCACGATTATCTCGCCATGAACATCATCAGCCCGGCGGAGCGCGTGGGCCGATCCGACCCCGCCTCGGCCGGCATCCTCCCCGCGGCATTGGCCAACACCCTGGTCGCCGAGTTCAATAATCTTTCCGAGGTTGAGCGCGTCGTGAAAGAACACGGGAGAGATTTGGCGGCGATTATTCTGGAGCCGATTCCGCATAACATTGGCTGCGTCATGCCGCGTCCCGGATTTCTCGAAGGCCTCCGCAAGATCGCGACCGCGAACAGCACCGTCCTGATCTTCGATGAAGTGATCACCGGATTCCGTCACGGCTTGGGCGGGTATCAAAAAATTTGCGGCGTGATGCCCGACCTCACCACCCTGGGGAAAAGCATCGCCAACGGCTACCCCTGCGCGGCGTTGTGCGGACGACGCGATCTGATGCGGCGTTTCAACACTGCCGACGGAGACGTCTTGTTCGCCGGAACGTTCAACGCTCATCCCGTGGGAATGTCCGCGGCTTTGGCCACCATCGAAGCGCTGGAAGCGGAAGAAGTGTACAAGCACACCTTCCGGTTGGGCGACAAGATGCGTCAGGGTTTGAGCGAGATCGCGGCGCGTCTTCACATTCCCGCCGTGGTGGCGGGATTCGGATCCGTCTTCACCGTCTATTTCATGGACGGGCCGGTGTCAAGTTACACCGACTTGCTGCGAAACAACTCGGAGTTCGACGCGCAGTTTCGCAAAGGACTTCTCGAAGAAGGAATTCTGATGCACCCGGCGGCGCTCAAGCGAAACCACATCAGCGCCAGCCACACGGATCAAGATATTGAGATGACCTTGGAGAAAGGCGAAACGGTGTTACGCCGATTGACCGGAGCGCATTAGACTCCCGGCGCGTGCACCGGGATGGCAGCGCCGCCGTCCGACAAACCGTCTTGCAGCATCCGGGTCCTGGCTTTCCCACCGCAGGTTCGAATTACTCTTGCGATTGCTTGAACCGATCGGAGAACCATGCAGTTCGAATCATTCCAGTTTGGAATCGCGCTGTTGATTGCCGCGGGACTCATGAACGGCGCTTTCCTCGTTCCGCTGAAATACACGCATCGCTGGCGCTGGGAAAACTCGTGGCTCGTTTACTCGCTCGTCGGGATGTTGGCGATTCCGTGGATCACGGCCTGGGTGACGATTCCCAATCTGGCGGACGTGTATCGGTCGAGCGGCACGGTTTCGCTCCTGGTGGCGATGGTTTGCGGCATCGGCTGGGGCGTGGGTTCTTTGCTGTACGGGATTGCCGCGAACATGGTGGGCATGGCGGTGACGTACGCGGTGGTGTTGGGATTGACCTCCGCCGTGGGTTCGCTCGTTCCTCTGCTGGCGCAACACGCCGATAAGATTGGGAGCCGTGGAGGCCAGGCCGTCCTCACCGGAGTCGGCCTCTCCGTCGTCGGCATTATAGTCTGCGCGATTGCCGGTGGACTGTCGTCGGAAAAATCCGATGAGGAGAGCAGGAAGACAGGAACCCGGTCCGCGAAATATGCGCTCGGCGTTCTGGCGTGTGTTGCTTCCGGATTTTTGTCGCCGTTGATCAATGTCAGCTTCGCGTTCGGCGGGGGCATCATGAGCAGCGCCGTCAGTCACGGCGCGACGCCGGCGTTCGCGGCCAACGCCGTGTGGCCAATTACACTGACGGCGGGTTGCATTGTGAACGCTGCGTATTGCGTCTATCTCATTCGGAAAGCCGGCGCGTGGTCTCTGTTCCAACGCACAAACAGCCGCGCGCGAAATTGGATCTTTGCTGCGCTTGCGGGAGTTCTTTGGGCCGGGGCGTACGTCTTTTACGGAGCGGGGGCATCGCGGCTGGGCGCGTTGGCCGCGGCAGCCGGATGGCCCATCGCGACTTCGGTCGCCATCGTCGGCGGAAACGGCAGCGCCGTTCTCACCGGTGAATGGAAGAATAAAGGATGGCGCGCGTCCGCGTTGATGGCGCTCGGCGTCGCCATCCTCGTGTTCGCGGTCTATGTCATCGCCGTCGGCAGCCAGCGAGTTTAGAAAACCTCGTGGCGCAGACCCGCCGCGGCGGGTCTGCGCCGCGGTGGGTCTGCGCCCAACGCGGTGCGATAGCGAAGGTTCGGGGCAGGCAAGAGTGGCTGCCCCACGGGGGGAGTATCTGGACCATGAAATTGATTCGATTCGGCGCTGTGAGCCGTGAAAAGCCCGGTGTTCTGCTGAACGACGG
>CAZIDA010000443.1:0-3377 GCA_964537865.1 uncultured Acidobacteriota bacterium | reverse complement strand
CTTAGGCTTAATCGGAGTTGCATTTGCCTTGCTAACCGGGCATCTCTCGCCAGAGTTAAACGCTAACGCTGATGTGCTGCTAGGTAAAACTTTTGTCGGCCCTGCCACACCACAGCCCCAAGCGCATGTGCTACAAATAAAATTTTGACAACAGACGTAACCGCAAGCGGTGCACTCCGTACAGCCCCCACCCTCTTGAATGCTGTAGTCGCACGAAGCAATGCGCATAATGCCTCCACAGCTACAGCGCACGGGGTACACTAATCCCGCCCCGGGGCAACCCTGGGCTTTCCCGACCGTCGTCGCAAGTGATATTGCCATGGCAATTAAGAGTAGATTCAAAGCTCTTCACATGGTGTCCTCCTCCACCGGAAATGCTTCAGTCTAGGCGCTGCCTAACACGGAAAAGGGAATCTGTCAATAGCTATTACTCCGAGCTATTACTCCGAGGAAATCATATTGCAGCGGCGGGGTGGCGCGCACATGCGTTCGTGGCGCGTGTGCGAATAAAGTCAGGAGAGCAGATTCATTTTCGATCAAAGAATTTTCCGGCGCTCTCATCACACACATCGTAATGAGCACGATGTGTGCGCCATCCCGTCTCCCGCCAAGATTCCATTCGCACTCATGCAAGAGACGCATGAGCGCGCCACCCGCCGGAGTGACGCATCCGCACACAGCGTGGTTCGACCGGCTGGCCGAGGGCGGACGCATGATCGTGCCGATAACGACGGACCTGGGCGGTAAAGGTTTGGGAAAAGGCATCATGGCGAAGATCACGCATGAGCGCGGACGCCTTTCCGCTCAGGTGGTCACGTTCGTGGTGATCTATTCCTGCGCCAGCGTGCGCGATCCGCGGATGGAACCGCTTGTGGCAAAGGCTCTGGGCACGGGGACGCTGCTGAAATTGAAATCGGTGCGCCGCGATCCGCACGAGCCATCAGACACCTGCGTCCTGCATCGCCCCGAGGTGTGCCTGAGCGCGGCTGATCCCACCGCGGAATAGAAGCTCTGGTAGCCACGATCCGCGGAGGCAGATCGTGGGCTTTTCGTCCATCCATCGCAAAACCCAAGGCCCGCGGCGCAGAGATCGCACCACGGTTGCCCGTACTTTTCTTTCATCGTGCACTCGCGCACCCCCAAGGATCAGACCTCTGTCGTCCCTGACGGGGCTTAGCGATTTCTTCTCACATCCTACCCCACCCTTGCCCCCCAAAGAACGTGGCGCCGGGTGGGGCTATCCGCCAAAAGACTGGCGGACCCTTCGGGCCTGCGTTCGATCGCATGCAAACCTACAGATGTTTTCAAGTTTTGACGGGGGTTTCTCTTTGTTCTTCGCTTTCCGGGAGGCGCCACCCCTCTTGACTCTGCTCTCAAAATGCGTACAATTGCTCTCATTATGAGAGCACACGGCGATGCGTTGGCGGATGTGCTGTTTGGGAAGGGGCGCGGCGCGTTGCTGGCGCTCCTCTACGGACGCCCCGATCAATCCTTCTATTACCGTCAGATCACGCGTCAACTGGACGGTGTCAGCGTGGGCACGCTGCAACGCGAACTGGACACGCTTTCCCGGCTGGGGCTCATCGACCGCTCGACCATCGGGAAGCAGGTTTTCTACCGCGCCAATCGCGCGCATCCGGTCTTTCCGGAACTGCAAGCCTTGGTGGCGAAAACGGTCGGCACCATCCAGAGGCTTCGTTCAGCGCTCAGGCCTTTGGCGGGGCGCATCTCGCTCGCCTTCATTTTTGGTTCGCTGGCGCGGCAAGAGGAGAAAGCAGACAGTGACATCGACCTGCTGGTCGTTGGCAGAGCAACACTCGAAGAGGTCCTCGCGCGGCTGGGCAATGTGGAGAAGTCGCTTGGGCGCGCGATCAATCCCGCGGTTTACTCCGTGGCTGAGTTCAGAACCAAACTCGCCCACGGAAATCATTTTCTAAATTCCGTGGCGAAGGACAAAAAAATCTTCCTCATCGGAGGCAGCGATGAGCTTAGAAAAGTGGGCGGAGTACGGCTGGCTCAAAGCCGAGCCCACCAGTCGCGATGAGATCAGAAGTTTGCTGACGATCATTGATCGCGACTTGAGGGACGCGAAGGTTGCGGCAGTGTCGGAAGACCGGAGGTTTGAGGCAGCGTTCAATGCTGCCCGGACCGCCGCTAGTGCGGCCCTCCGCGCTTGTGGGTATCGTACTTCTGCCTTCGCCGGGCACCACGCGAAGACAATCGAGTCACTTGAATTTACAATCAAAGCGAATTCAACACTGATTCGGAAGCTAAAGATTCTATCCAAGAAGAGAAATGCAACCAGTTACGACACGGCGGGGAACGTCTCGAAGCAGGAACTAGAACTGGCAATTAAGACCGCGACCGAATTGCGGCGCGATGTTGTCGCATGGTTAGATACGAATCATCCGGGTTTGTTAAAGGGCTAAGGCGGATAGCGGCGCACGCTTCCCCTCATCATGAGGATTCCTGATAATGAGTTGCTGTGTCTTTGCACTTTCCCGGTTGAAGTCACGGGCTCAGAGATTTCAGAGCGCGAAATGATCATACAGCCGTTTCTTCCAAAGGAGTGTGACATGAAATCATCATTACGAATTCTCTCAGTGCTGATGTTTTGTTTTTTTGCAGCGGGCGTGGCGCTCGCTCAACCGCAGCCGCCGGCGATGTCGGTCGAGAAGATCACCGGGAACCTTTACATGGTTCAGGGCGGCAGCGGCGCGAACACCGGTTTCTTCCTGGGGCCGAAAGGCGTTCTAGTCATCGACGCTAAGATGAGCACGGACTCGGCGCGCCAAATGATCGACGAAATCAAGAAGGTGACGCCGCTTCCGATCACGACCATCGTCCTGACGCACAGCGACGGCGATCACGTCAACGGTTTGACCGGCTTTCCGCAAGGTTTGGAAATCATCTCCAATGTGCATTGCCGCCAGGAAATGGAAGAAGCTTTCAAGGATCCGAAATTCGAAGCATTGCGACCTTATCTTCCGAACAAAACCTTCACCGACAAGATGGATTTGAAGATGGGCGCGGAGCGGATCGAGCTGCGGCATTACGGTCCGGCGCACACGAGCGGCGACACGGTCATCTTCTTTCCCGCGGAGAAGGTGGCGTTCGTCGGCGACCTGGTGTTTATCGGGCGCGATCCCTTGGTCCACCGCCAGAAAGGCGGAACCTCCATCGGCTTGGTGAAAACGCTTCACGCGCTCGCGGCGCTCCCGGCCACGAAGTATGTGACCGGCCACAGCGGAGTCGTGTCGAAAAGCGACATCGAGAAGTTGACGAAAAGCATCGAGGAAAAACAGGCCAAGATTCGAACCATGATCCAAGAAGGCCAATCCCTGGACGATGTGAAGAAGGCCTTCGGCGTGGAAGAC
>CAZIDA010000442.1:0-3378 GCA_964537865.1 uncultured Acidobacteriota bacterium | reverse complement strand
CTCGCATAGCCCCGCTGCAGCGTTTGGCAAAGGGATTTTAGGACTTGCACGCCGGCGATTCAAGTGGAAAAAGGGAATTCACGAACAGGGGAAATAGCAGATGAAAAGGCGGCTTCGCCGCATCATAGCAATCAATATCAATGGTGTAATTCAGTGAAGGGGAAATTCATCCGGGCAAGGGCGTGGCGGGTTTTAGCGAAGTACGCGGCATCGTCTCGACTCAACACGCCTCGCGATTGCATGTCCGACCAAATTTGCAGACTGCGTTGATAATATGACTTCGCTTTGTTCTGGTCGGAAGCTCGATCCGCCGCTGAAACTTGGCGCGCTCCTGCCCGCAACAAATAGGCGTCTCCGAAATCGAAGTAAGCCTCCGCCAGTTGCTCGCGGTATCGAAGATTCTGCGGCGATTGAGCGGAAATTCTTTCGAAGCCGGGCGCCGCTTTTCCAAATGCCTCCAACGCCCCGGCCGTGTCGCCGAGCGCGTCGAGCATCTTGCCGATTCCTTGATAGCTGATCGACACGTCGTCCTCGGTCACGGCATCCGTGGGATTGGACGATCGCATCTTCAACGAAATCGTCAGCGCCTTTTGATAGTCGTCAAGCGCCTGACTGAATTCACGCATGGCCGCCTGGGTGTCGCCGATGCGTTGCAACGTGAAAGCGATGTCCGCCCAATTTTCTCCGCTGCTGGGGTCGGCTGCCGATAACGACTCGCTGATGGCCAACGCTTTGCGATGCTGTTCCAACGCACCTTGAGCGTCTCCCCTCCTCAGCAGTCCCCGCCCCAGCGAATTATAAGTGACTGACAGACTTCGCCGCAGATATGTATTTTGCGGATCGCTCTCGGACATGGCTTGAAGGAGTGTGAGCGTTTTGCGATCGTACCGCAGCCCCTCGCGGACCTCTCCGTTGTCGAACAGAACGTATCGAAGCGTGGCATAGGACGCCAACAACTGCATTCGGTATGCGGAGTTCGTGGGTTCCAGCGTGGCCAGGTTCTCCATCATGGCCATGCCGCGCCGCTCCGTGTCAAGCGCTCCCCGCACATCCCCGGAAACCTCAAACAGCATGCCGATACTCACCAAGACCTTGGCAAGAGCGAAACGATATTCCCGGTTTTCAAGATGAGCCTGCGACAGATCCTCATCGATGGAAAGCGATTGGCGATAATTCTGAAGCGCTCCCAGCGTATCCCCGAGATTGGGATAGCCGTTCAAGCCTTTGATGTCTCCGATCTTGCTGAACAATTCGGCCAAGCCAAAGCGAAGGTCCGGGCTCTTCGGATTCCCCTGCGCCAGCGATTCTCGAAGCGCCAGCGCCGTATCATAATTTTGAAGGCCGTCTTTCAGGTCGTCGGCCGTGTAGAGAACGTCGCCCAATCCTTCGTAACTGTTGGCCAATTCGTTTTGAATGGCCGGGTCCTTGGGATGGTCCGATGCCAATTGCAGCCGGAGAGCAAGCGATTTGCGATAGCTCACCAGCGCTCCTTGCGTATCCCCCAAATTTGAATCGTAGGAATTTCCCTGAATACGCCCAACGCGCTCATAGGCGGAGGCCAGCTCTCGCTGGAGAGAAGGATCGTTCCCGGAATCGTGCGCCAGGCTGTCGAGATATTCCAGGGCGGTCTTGACCAGCATCTCCTTCGCTTTGGTGGGACCCTTGTTGATTTCATCCTCCACGTCAAAGATGAAAGAGTTGCTCAGCTTTCGAACCTGATTGAAGCGTCGTTCGGCTTTAGCCCGCTCGATGTTGGTGGTGACAATTCCCATGGCCAAGGTGATGACGAAGAGGGCCGCGGCCGCCATCCAGCCTTTATGACGGCGAATGAATTTGGAGCTGCGATACGCGAAGGTGCCATGGCGTGCCTTCACCGGCCTTTCCTCCAAGTGGCGGCGAATGTCATCTGCGAATTGCTCCACCGAGGAGTAACGGAGATGCGGTTCTTTGCGGAGCGCTTTCAAGAGAATGTGATCCATGTCGCCCGTCAATTGGCGGCGCAGCTTTTCCGTAACTCCGTCCCGACGCCGCATCCTCGATCTGGATTGAAGCGAAGAGGCTTCCCCGTTCCCCGGCCCGTTCCCCGGTTCCCGCCGATCGATGGCCGCGCTGGGCTTCTCCGGTTCTTGCTTGCAGATGGCTTCCTGGATTTCCAGAGGGGAATGCGTCTTCAGACGATAAGGCCAGCGAGAGGTGAGAGGGCGGTACAGTAGAACTCCCAACGAATAAACATCGCAGGTTGTGTTGACCGGCTCTTGACGCACCTGTTCCGGGCTGGCAAATTCCGGGGTCATGAGCTGGTGCATCGGCTGGGTGAGTTCTGCGGCGCCGGACGGTTGCTGGGGAGTGAGAAGCTTCGCGATACCGAAATCCAAAAGCTTGGGCTCACCGTCCGCCAAGACCAAAATGTTGTTGGGTTTGATGTCGCGATGGATGACGAGGTTTTGGTGCGCGTATTGAACGGCGGAGCAGGCCTTGCAGAACAGACGCAGCCTCTCCGCGACGGAGAGCCCGCTTTCGATGCAGTACCGGTCAATCGGTTTTCCCTGGATGTACTCCATGACCAGATAGGGAAGACCCTCGACGGTGCTTCCGCCGTCGAGCAAGCGAGCAATGTTCGGATGTTTGAGGTTGGCGAGAATCTGACGTTCCGTCCGGAAGCGGCGGACGACGAATTGGCGGTCCATCCCGAGTCGCACAATCTTGATGGCCACCTGCTGCTGATACTGGTCGTCGTCCCGGACGGCCAGATAGACGGCGCCCATGCCGCCCTGTCCAAGCTGCCGGACGATGCGGAAATGATCGATATGAGATTCGGGAGCAAGCGCCTCCATGTCGGAAATTACATCTTCCACGGCGCGCTCCAGCGGTATCCCCATGAGGCTGTCACCGGGGAGATGGTGCGAGAGCAGCGATTCCACCTCCTGAAGCAAACCGAAGTCATCTCCACACTCCGCCTTCAAGAATGACGCCCGCTCTTCCGGCGCCAACTCCAGGGATTTCTGAAAGAGCGATTCGATTCTTTCCCAGAAATAGCCCTGCATCAGACCTCACGCCATCTCTCGGCTTGTCGGAACGAAAAAGCCACTCGGTTGTTCCGCACCGGAATGAATTCGAAGCTTCTAGGCTCCCTTGCCTTCCTGTTGATAAGAGACCGACGATTTCGCCCCACTCGGGCCAGCTTCATTTATGAAAGTGGCCAAAGAATACGACAGCCGAATGTGATTGGCAAGCAAAGGATTTTCGGGGCAGTCGCTCAGGGGCTCCGCCGCGGCGACCACTCAACGGGATGAAAATGATCTCGTGGATTGGAACTGATCGCGGCCTCGTCCCCGAAGGGGACGCGTCTTCCAGCCCAGGGTTGTCCGCCCGCTCTTG
>CAZIDA010000441.1:0-3395 GCA_964537865.1 uncultured Acidobacteriota bacterium | reverse complement strand
GCTCATTCAGCAATGAGACGACTTCCGCCACCGTCGAGGCCGCGCCGCGGGCCGTCCTCAGATGTGCTCCGTCCCCATCGGCAGCCGCGGCCTTTCTCATTGTGGTGGGAATGGAGTGGCTGCGCAAAGCTGCCTGCAGCGAAGCCATCAACAACGCCGCCGACACGCCCTTGCCGCTCACGTCCCCCAGCGCCAGACCGACGGTGGTGGGAGCAATCATCAAGAAATCATAATAGTCGCCGCTGACAATGCGGGCAGGATTGCAGACGCCGGCAATCCGTAGGTGACCGAGCTTCGGCGCCTCGCTGGGAAAAAGTTGTTTTTGCACTTCCAAGGCGATCGCCAGCTCGCTTTCCAGCTTTTGTTTTTCCGCTTGCTCTTTGAGGAGGCGTTCAATGGACGCCGTCATGGTATTGAAGGTTTCGCCCAGCGAGCTGAGTTGATCGCGAACCTTCACCGGAATGCGATGCGAAAAATCGCCTCGCAGGATGTGTTGGGCGCCCTGATCCAAATTGTGAACCGCCCCGGTGATCGTCCGCGTCATCATCAAGGAAGTGATGAGCGCCACCAACTCGATCACAAAGAAGAAAGCGCACACGAACGCCAATACAACGGCAATCACATTCTCTTCCCCACCGAGCCCTTTCGAAAAGAGACGCCTCGCCAAACGAAGCCAGGTGGAGTTTACCAGGTAAATCGCAGGCACATCGCTAAGCACTTCCCCGGTGTTCCAATCTCTGATGCGCGACAACATAAACGGGAATCGAGGAATTGAGAAATCGTACCATGCCTCCTTTCGAGTGAAACGGGCCGTAGCGCCGGGATCCACCTGACGAATTTCTCCTTGGACGTAACTCCGGTTTCCAAAAGAGATCCTGACGGCCTTGGGCGGAGTGCTTGCCGACACCGGGATCAACTTCATGACGCTGATGGGCATCTGATTCCGTTCGCTGAGCTGTCGTAACAGCGCCGAATCGAACGGAGTGCGGAGGATGACCGTACCCAATCCACCTCTGGTCGGACGCCTCACGAGGCTCATGTAATACAACTTGGCTTCGTCTTCAAAAAGCCCCGCGGTATCGCTCTTGATCCACGTCGGCACCGAAAGCCGCGGTGGCTCTTGCCGCAGCCGCCCATCCTGCATATCGAACGCAACATGGCCGGCCGGGGTCACGACGTCAATGGAAACCTGAGAGAATCCGTTCCCAAGATTTTCCAACAGAGGAGAAAATTCTCGGTTCAGAGAATCGACATTGACGGTTCCACTCGAGAGATTGTCCAGGATCGGCCCCGCCAGCGAACGGCTTGCCACATCTAATTTGTTGGTGAGCCGCTCCAAATCGCTGGTGATGAAGTGACTCCCCAGTTGACCCAGAAACGCGATTCCCAGAATGACCATGATGGAGAAGAGAAGCACCACGGGAACGACGCCCACCAGCAGATAAGTCACAATCAATCGCCGTCGCAGCCGCCATAAAAGATGCCGGGTTACGATCCGTAACCACTTGAAGAGGTAACGAATGACAACGAGAAAGAAGAGGAGTTTGATTGGGGCCGAAAGAAGGGCTGAAGGAGTCCACGCCTTGCTCACGACACTCAGGACGAGATAGGCGATGACCACCACCACCGAGAATTTTCCAAACCGAGTCGTGGGCCGGAGCTGCTTCAGGTATTCTGCATCCAGTTTCATGCTCAGAAAATGTTGCGGGGGTGAGTTCCGCGTTTAATGCAAGAAACACTTTCCTGTTTGATGAATCGGAGCGGGAAGGACGACCGTCCCGCCGAGGCAAATTTATCACAGCCCAAGCATTCTCTCACGTCATTCTTGAAGATTTCTTTCAGAGGAGTAGGTGCCGCAGACCCGCCGCGGCGGGTCTGCGCCATCCAAAATCGGCACGATTCTCTCTTTGGTAACGAAGAGCCGCCGCTCGCCGGGGCGGGCGCGCTGCCCGTGCCCTTCCCCGAAGGGGAAAAGTCCAGCAGCCCAGGGTTGTCCGCCAGCCTTCGCCTGCGTCGGCCGGGTTCTTGGCGGATTGGCGGACTACCCTGGGGAACGGACGCCCCCCGCTATCATGGACACAACCCCGCAGGGGTTGTGAAATTAATCTTGAAGGGTATTGCGAACGTCTCCCCAACGTAGCTCCTCCGGAGTCGGAGCAACGTTGGGCTTTGAGCCGCAGCGCCGTTGGCGCTGAGATGGTTGCGCAGCTTTCATCGCAATCTGCAAAAGAAAAGCCAGCCTTTCCAGGCTGGCTTCAAATTCCACTGAATCATCCTCCAACTCGAAGGACCCGCAATCACACTCGATTCGGTTCACCGAACAGTCGCCGATTCTTTGGATTCCGCGAGATGTTCTCGAATTCGGCTGTGATGCCGGCTATAGCTGAAGTAGATCACCAGTCCAATGAGCAGCCAAACGATGAGGCGGGCCCAGTTGACCCAGCCGAGTTTGTACATCATGTACCCGTTGAAGATGATTCCCAACCACGGGACGATGGGCACAAACGGTGTGCGGAATGGCCGGTGCAAATCCGGGTTAGTCTTCCTGAGAATCAGAACCGCGATGCACACAATCACGAACGCCAAGAGCGTTCCGAT
Organism: uncultured Acidobacteriota bacterium; assembly: GCA_964537865.1. GTDB lineage: Bacteria > Acidobacteriota > Terriglobia > JAIQFV01 > JAIQFV01 > CAZIDA01. Next base: position 797 of record CAZIDA010000441.1, on the reverse strand, counting down.
GTTCACCATCTTCCCGATATCATCAATCGGAGTGACGCTGCCGACGATGGCCGCTAAGAAACCGACGAGAATCGTATTCTTGTATGGCGTGCGGAATTTGGGATGAATGGCCGCAAAGAATTTTGGCGGCAGCAGTCCGTCGTTCGCCATGGAATAGAGCACCCGCGTCTGACCCAACATCATGACCAACATGACGCTGGTCAATCCGGCCAATGCCCCGGCGGTAATCAAAAATGACGCTTTGACCAATCCGCGATCGAGAAACGCTTGAGCCAGCGGCGCTTCAATATTCACGTCTCGCCACGGCACCATGCCGGTCAAAACGCAGGCCACCAAGATGTACAGAATCGTGCACACCACCAACGAGGTGATAATTCCAATCGGCAAATCTCGTTGAGGATTCTTGGCCTCTTGCGCCGTGGTGGAGACGGCGTCAAATCCAATATAGGCAAAAAAGATGTAAGCCGCTCCGGCCCCAATTCCGGCAAATCCCATGGGAGCGAACGACGCCCAATCGTGTCCCCAGTTGCTTGTATTCACGTAGCGGAACCCTACAAAAATCACGAATAACACGACGCACACCTTAATCGCCACGATGGTGGCGTTGAACCGGGCGCTCTCTTTGATTCCAATCACCAGAATCATCGTGATGAGGAGAGCGATGCAGAAGGCCACCAAGTTGAATCCAAAATCCACGCCAAAGATATGCGGAGCGTTGATGAGGTCGTGGGCGCGCTGAACAAGTTCGGGAGACTTCGCGGCGGCAATGACGTCCACCTGATCGAGAAAAGCCTTGG
>CAZIDA010000440.1:0-3423 GCA_964537865.1 uncultured Acidobacteriota bacterium | reverse complement strand
CGCGGCGTCAGGTATTACAACGCGCTGCGCATCGTTTACGAAATCCAGTCGCGCTTCCAGGCTTCCGATTCCTCCACCGGCGATCAGGATCAAGGCGGGCCGTCGAATCAGCCGCCTTCGAATCCTCCCGCTCCGAACAAACCGGGTTCGCAGCGCATCAGCCAAGATCACGGAGGACGAGAATTTCTGGTCATGAATTTCAGCGGCGCGCCAAGGCTGCAAGCGCCGTCGCCCAGGGAAGTCGCGATCTGCCAAGCGGGTCCACGCAGGAGTTTCGTTTCAGTCCGGTTCACCGAATCAGTTTCGACCACGTCGTTATACGGAGGTCTCTCATGAAATGCGCCATTCACACGGAAGTTGATTCAGCTTATTTCTGCCGAAACTGCGGCAAACCGATGTGCTCGACCTGCACCCATTTGATTCAGGGCCAGGCGTTTTGCGAAGCCTGTCTGGCGAAGAATGTCGCGCCCCAAGCCGGGTCCCCGGATTTGGCTCATCCCTGGCTGGCGTTTGGCTTGGGTTGGATTCCCGGTGTCGGAGCCGTGGTCAACGGCGAATACACGAAAGCCGCCGTGCATGTGGCCATCTTCGCCGGCACTATCGCGCTGCTTTCGAGCGGTCGCGCGCCCGGACCGGCTCAAGCCTTCTTGGGAATTTTTCTGGGAATCTTCTGCCTGTACATGCCGTTTGAGGCTTACCAAACGGCGCGGCGAAAGCTAATAGCCGGCACGACCGCCGCGCAGCCCGGCATGACGCAGCCGCAGTTCTATCAGGATTTCTGGTGCGATTGGAAGTTGAACGCGCCCATCGCTGGCATCATCCTCGTGGTCATTGGAGCGCTGCTTTTGCTCGACACCATGGGCGTTTGGGATGTGGGACGGATCTTCCACTTCTGGCCGGTGATCCTGATTTTGATCGGCATTGTGATGTTGCGCGGCCGCTTGGCGCGGAAGCGCTGAACGCGCGTCGGCCCGCGCGCCGAGGCAAGGGAATTTGACTTCGAGTATCGCGGTCAACTTTTGAGGAGCAAGAAAACCATGGCAAACAGTTACTACTCACGGCGCTTGATGGGACCCATCGTGTTGATCACCATCGGCGTGCTGTTTCTTCTGGATCAAGTCAGCGATTGGAGTTTTTGGCGGACCTGGCCGATTCTGTTCATTGTGATCGGCGCCGTCAAAATCTTCGAGCGCTTCTTGGCGCCGTCAATTGGATCGGGAACGCCTCCTCCCGGGCCGAGCAATGTGACGTGGCATGGGCCCGGTGATACTCCCGGCAGCAATGTTCCCCCAGGGAATGCGCCGAGCAACCCGACGGGAACAAACTCGCCGCCGCAATCGTAGGAGAGATTGAGCGCGCTCGCTTTCGGCTCCCACCGAAGGTCCATCGCTGGATAGCGAGCGAGGCGGCGCAAGGCAGGGAAAACGTTTTCGACGCGGGAGATTCTTATGGCAAACGGATACCGTAAAGATTCGATCTTCTGGGCGCTGACGCTGATCGCGATCGGCAGCCTCTTTCTCTACACCAACTTTCATCACGATGTTCGCGCCTGGCAGATCATCGCCAAGTATTGGCCCGTCCTCATCATCTTCTGGGGGCTGAGCAAACTTTACGGATACATTCGATACCGTCGCGACCCCAACGCGGTGCAAGGACCGTTTTTCACCGCCGGCGAAATCGTCGCGCTGATCTTCCTGCTCATCATCGGCACGTCCATCTCCACGGCCGTTCGACACTCCAACGCCCTGTGGGGGCCGGTCATTACGCTCGACGACCAGAACTTCAACATCGGAAGCTTCTTCGGCAATCCCTACGACTTCACCGATCAAGTGGAAACCGCCGCCACGCCCAAACCGGCTATTGAAATTCCGGACGTGCGCGGCGACGTGAAGGTCACGGGATGGGACCAGCCGAAGATTCAAGTGGTGGTCAAGAAGCGCGTGTACGCGGACAATGAAAACGACGCCAAGATCGCGTCCGATTTCATCAAGACGAGTATCACGCCGGACGGCGGCAAATATCGCATCGTGACCAATCGCCAGGAGGCCGCGAATAAAGGATACCGCATCCAAACCGAATTGCAGATCAACGTGCCCAAGGATTCCAGGATCACCACCAATCAGATGCGCGGCGCCGTGACCTTGGTGGGACTGGTGGGCGATCAGTCCATCGATTCCGCGTGGGGCGACGTGGAGACGGATCAAATCTCCGGCAACGTCGTGGTCCGGATTCAGCGCGGAACCTTGAAGGCCAACGATGTGAGCGGCAACCTCGATGTGTCGGGCCGCGGCGACGACGTTTCCGTTTCCCAAGTAGGAGGATCGGCTTCCATCAACGGCGAGTTCTATTCCGTGGCGCTTCAGAATATCAAGAAGCAGGCGCGCTTCCTCTCCAGCCGCACCGATCTGCTGGCCGAGAAAGTCGACGGCAGCATTCGTTTGGAGTCGGGTAATCTCACCGTGACTAACGTGAACGGCCCCTTCAACTGCAAGACCCGCGACAAAGACATTTCGCTGGACAATGTTTTGGGGCCGATCCAGATTGACAACACGCGCGGCGACGTGCGAGTGCGCGCCGGCTCTCCGCCCAAGTCCGACATCGGAATCACCAATCAATCCGCGGCCATCGAGCTGGATTTGCCGTCGAACGCATCGTTCCAAATCAACGGGGCCACGAAATCCGGGGATATCGAGTCGGACTTCAAGGAACCGTCTTTGAAAATCACCAGCGATCAACCGACCAACGAAATTACCGGGACGGTCGGCAGAGGCGGGCCACGATTCCGCCTCAGCACCACCTATGGAGACATCAAGGTGCGGCAGCGATAGACGCCCGTAAAAACAAGAGGCCTGCATCCGAGGGTTTGTTCCCACGGGTGCAGGCTTTTTTTGTGCGACCTCTGCCAGAGGAGAAAATCTTTATCCCGCCGCGCGCAATCTACTTCACCGCTGTCTTCACAGCTTGATGCGCGGCCATTCCGGCGCCTGCCTTCGCCACTGTCTGCGCGCTCTTCGACGCCACCGCCACTCCAGTCGTGACGGTCTTCTTCGCGCCGAACTTGAGCACGCTGAAAGGCAATTTTTTCCAACCTGCCACGAGCGAGGAACTCGGAACAAAAACCATCGTTGCAAAAGCGAAAAGGAGAATTGACCGTTTCTTCGACATGCGCCACCCGACTTTGAGATTGAGCTACAACCGCTTCAGCATTATTCGGTCGGGCGCATTGTCAACAATGAATGTCGCGGAAATTTCACGGAGAGGAGAATGGCGGTCCCGCCTGCGTAACCTCGGCCCGCCGCCGCGGGTCTCTGCCCCGAAAATAGGTTTCTGTCGCCCGCCAAGGCGGGCTGGTCCGTTGGGGGACGATTCGGTACCCAGGGTAGTCCGCCCAAGAGCGGGCGGACTACCCTGGGCTGAGAGCCG
>CAZIDA010000439.1:0-3426 GCA_964537865.1 uncultured Acidobacteriota bacterium | reverse complement strand
CGCGTTCTCTGCTTAGCAAGTTTCGAAAATCTCGCTTTTCTGACAAGATTTTCAGGTCGCTACAACATAGCCATGAGCGCCATTTGGTTGCGGCCCCAGGCCGCTCCGCGTCGGTGGTGAATGCACCCGCCCGGCAAACTGAATTGAGTTTCTGAATTCACTTCGAAGTGTGGGCGCCCTGTCTTCCGATCATCGTTTCGGCCCGACGACGACCATCGTCGCGGCCTCCGGATGGATGTGCGTTCGCGCGACGCGAGCGACATCGTCGACGGTCACGGCGCGGATGAGTTCCGGATAGCGCTCCACGTAATCGAAACCCAACCCGTACCGTTCGGCCTGGATCAAAAAGCGGGCGATTTGGGGATTCGTTTGAAAGTGGAAGACGAAGCTCCCGGTCAAATATTGCTGCCCCTCCCGACATTCGGCGTCCGTCACCGGCCCTTCGACGATGGCGCGAAGTTCCCGGAAAATTCCATCGATGGCGCGCTGCCGATTTTCCGGCGACGTGCCGATGTACGCGACGAAGCGTCCCGGATCGAGACCGGCGGATTGTGAGATGTTGGAGTATGTGGAATAGGCGAGGCCTTGCTCGTCGCGAAGTCGCCGCGGAATGCGCGCCGTGAATCCGGGTGCGCTGCCTAAGACCACGTCCAGAACGTTCAAAGCGTAGAAGTCGGGATCGGACCGCGTGATTCCCAGGTGGCCGACATAAATGTTCACCTGCTCCTTGTCCATCGCCACGAACTCTTCGCGCGGCGATGTTTGTCGCTCCACGCGCGGGAGCGCCGGATATTGAACGGCCGGGCCCGACCATGATCCAAAGGTCTCTTCCAGCTTTGCCAGCATCGCCTCGCTCTCAAAATCGCCGACCACCGCGATCGTGCAATTCGAGGGCGTGAAGAATCTCCGGTGAAATTCCACGATGAGATCGCGCTGCAAGCGAGGCACGTTTTCCTCGTAGCCGACCGAGGGCCGATGGAGCGGATGATTTTGATAGATCAACTCGTTGAACTTCCATTCCAGCACGGTGCGGGGACGATCTTTGGCGCTTTGAATCTCCGAGCGCGTTCTGTCGCGTTCCAGGGCCACGCGCGCTTCATCGAACGCCGGCCGCATCAGCACATCCGCGCACAGTTCCAATCCCAAATCGATGTCTTTGGCCAAGGTGGTGCAACTGATCAGCGCGCCTTCGGTCCCGGAGCCGGAATCCAGCGAACCGCCGACGGATTCGATCGCCAAGGCGATCTCCTCCGAGGTGCGTGTGGTGGTGCCCTCCGTCAGCAGGCGCGAAGTCAGCGCCGCCAGTCCGGCCGTATCGTCCGTCTCAAAGCGGGAGCCCGCCAGCAACGAAGCTTCCACGGAAATCGATCGCACTTGATGTCGCGCGCACACCAGCAAGGTCACCCCGTTGGGAAGCACTCTTTTGAAAATATTGGAAGAAGACAGTCCGGCGGATTTGATGCTGGATTCGTGTAAGGTCATTTTGAAAGTGGGGAATTTGAATTTTGCGCGTGGTCAGCCGTTAACCAACCCACGGTACGATTGTCGACGCTCAAATATTTTTGGAAAACCTTTTGAACTTCTTCCGCGGTGACGGCTCGCACGCGCTCCATAAAGGTGTCGAGATATTCGTAGCCGACGATGGCTTCCATGTAACCCAACTGCAGAGCTTCATTCAAGGCGCGCTCGCGCCTCAATTCAAATCCCGCTTCCACGAGATTTTTGGCTTTGCCCAACTCCGCCAGATCGATCGGTTCTTGAAGCAGCTTGTCGATCTCTTCCGTCAACGCGGCTTCCACGGCTTGAAGAGTCTTCCCTGGCACCACCTCCATGCGGATTTCAAACAGCGTGGGGTCGATGGCTTCGGTGAATTCCGTGGAGACGGACACGGCGGTGCGGTCCTTTTCCACTAAGCGCTGGTAGAGTCGCGACGATCGTCCGCCGCTCAAGACGACCGAAGCTAAACGGAGCGCAAAGCTCTCGGGATCCGCGACGCTCGGCGCATGATACGCGAGATGCAGCCGCTCCAGCTTCGTGGGATGTTTCAGCGTCACGCGCTTCTCTCCCAGTTGCGGCGGCTCGACAATCCGAATCGCTGGGATGGATTCTCCTCGCGGAATCGGTCCAAATTTCTCTTCCACCAATTTTTGAACTCGCGCCGAATCGAATCCGCCCACCAACACCAGGATGGCGTTGTTGGGATGATAGAAACGCCGGTAGTACGCTTCCATTTCCTCGCGCGTGGCGCGCTCCAAATCCTCAATCCATCCGACGACGGGAGAGTGGTAGGGATGCTGTTTGAAAGCGGTGGCGTGAACTTCCTGTCCCAGCGCGCCCCACGGAGAATCCAGATTGATCTTCAGCTCTTCGATCACGACCTGCTTTTCATGCTCGTATTCCTGGGCGTCAAAAAGCGTGTTGGTCATGCGGTTGGATTCAATCTCGAGCGCCACTTCAAATCGGTCCGCGGAAAAATCAAAATAGAAGGCCGTGCAGTCTTCGCTGGTGAAAGCGTTGTTGGCGCCACCGTTGGACACCGTGATTTGATCGATGGCGCCTTTGGGATATTTGGAGGTTCCCTTGAACAACATGTGTTCGAGAAAATGCGATTTACCGGTTTGCCCGGGCTCCTCGTTGCGCGATCCGACGCGGTAGAAGATGGCGGTGGACACGATGGGGCAGCCGGGAAACTCCTCCATTAAAACCGTCAAGCCGTTGGGAAGTTGGCTCTTCAAAACCGTCGGTGGCTTCGCTTCGTCCGCGGACGCTTTGGTCGTGAGCTTGTTCATGACGCCCATCACCGGGATAAATGGAAAAGCACGATTGAAAGCGAATTTGGGGGATTTGTCAATTTCTTAATTTTCTACAGCAAGGTCTCATCGATTCTTTCATTGGGAAGTTTCTTCGTTTTGGAAGGAGAAGGAATTGCGATTTGCTTGTCGCGGCAGAAGTCGGCGAGCTGCTTCCGCGAACCGTTGAAGAAAATCCGGCAAAGATTGTCGACGGCGGCCTCGGCGTGAATTTCCCGGGGATGCACGGTCGAGTAGAAGAACGCCTTCCCGGACTTTCTCTGCTTCAGCATGCCTTTCTTTTCCAAGCGCGACAGCACGGTCATGATGGTGGTGTAAGCGAGATCATGCTCGGCCTGGTAAATCTCACGAACCTGCGCCACGCTCGCTTCCCCCAGGTCCCAAATGATCTTCATCAACTCCAATTCTTGAACGGTCAGCATCAAGGCGTGTTCCCGCCGACGCCGATCTTTGGTCGGTTGGAGTTTCAGTTTTTTGCCGGAAGAAGGGAGCGGCTCAAAAGCCTTCATGGCTCACCTGTCGGTTGGCTCTCGTCGGACTTTCTCACGACCGTCGATCTCTCGCATGCCGGATCGAAACGCGATGCGCCGTCCGGCACGGGTTCTCAAGACTTGAC
>CAZIDA010000438.1:0-3426 GCA_964537865.1 uncultured Acidobacteriota bacterium | reverse complement strand
GATTTCTTCGGCCTTTCATCACAATGGAATCCAAACCAACATTTCTCATCGGACGATGGTCTCACCATTGCGGTCGACTCCAATGATAAGGAAACGGAAATGATCCTTCATCATGTCGTCCGGCAGGCTTACAACATCGAGGAAGACGACCGTCGCCTGCGGCAGATGCTTGCGCTGCCACCAGAACGGCGGGCGGCATACTACTCAAGCCTGCGGACCGGGTACCGCTTTCGACCGGAGTTTTCACACTTCGCGGTTCATCTGTCTCGCTGCCAGGAATCTGTTGCTCCGACGTTATCCGCCCTCGGTTTCGCTTGTAGCGTCACCGACACGTCGTCGGCTGAAGATCCCATCGGCGCGAAGAGATCGTGACACACGCCTTCGACAAAGGAACGCCATGAGCGATAAACCCAACTGGCTGGAGCGACTCACACGAATTTACGACTTCACCGGACAAACCATCGTTATCACCGGCGGCACCGGTGTGCTTGGCAGCGAGATCGCATTTGCGTTGGCCTCCTGCGGGGCAAGCGTGGCCATTCTGTGCCGACATCTCGAAAAAGGAGAAGCACTCCTGAAACAGTGGGGCCAGCATGCCTCCAAGGCCGCCCTATTTCGCGCCGATGTTCTCGATCTCGACAGCTTGCAGAAAGCCGCTCAAGAAATCATCGCCCGGTTCGGAAGAGTGGACGGTCTCATCAACGCGGCCGGCGGCAACAAGCCGCAAGGCACCACGAATCCAGAACAGAAGTTTTTTGATCTGCCGCCGGAAGCGTTGCGCGCCGTGCTGGATTTGAACTTGTTGGGAACGCTTCTGCCAAGCCAGGTGTTTGGCAAACTCATGGCGGCCAACGGCGCCGGTGTGCTTCTCAACGTCTCCTCGATGACGGCCGAGCGGCCCTTGACTCGCATCCCGGCGTATTCCGCCGCCAAGGCCGCCATCGACAACTTCACGCGCTGGCTTGCTGTCCACATGGCGCAAGAGTACTCCCCGCGCATTCGCGTGAATGCCATCGCTCCAGGCTTTTTCTTGACGGAGCAGAATCGTTTTCTGCTGACTGATCAAGCCACGGGAAAGTACACGTTGCGCGGAGAGTCGATTCTCGCGCATACACCGATGGGACGGTTTGGAAATCCGGAGGATTTGATTGGCGCGGTTCTGTGGCTGCTGTCGCCGGCGTCAACGTTCGTCACCGGAATTGTCGTGCCGATCGATGGCGGTTTTTCTGCTTTCAGCGGCGTGTAAAAGAGCACGCTGTCAAAATTACGGCTGGCAGGGCGCTTCAGGTTATCGCGCGAAGAAAAGCAAACAGCAAAGGACGCCATGGATGTGCAACGGATGCGGACGGACCCTCATTGGACAGATTAGGCCAAATCATTCGGGACCTTTGCGCCTCTCATGCGGTACCGCTGTCTGACAAGTTTAGAGAATCTTGTTTTTCTGGGCAATCGCTCTCGCGTCGCGGCGCACACAAGGGCATGAAAAAGATACCCTTCGCGGCCCTCAGGCACGGCAGTCAAGAGCCCCCGGCCCAAAGAACGGCCGGGGCTACCAAAGCTATTTTCGGAGCAGTCTCTATGGGTCACGGCTCACCCAAGGGCATGAAAATTCCAACGTCCGGCACAGCGCAGCCCCGATTCATCGGGGCGGTAGATCTATAGCCCCACCCGTGAGGGTGGGGTTAGGCGAACAATAAGATCCCGACAAGCCCGCCTTGGCGGGCGACAGAAACCTATTTTCGGGGCAGGATTTATGAAGTCTGGTCACTCCGGCATGAGTCCGCCTGTTGAGTCTCACTAGCTGTTGGCGCCTGCAAATTCCGGAAGCATCACTAAGCGAGAGGCCAATGAACAGCAATTCGGCACAATCTCTATCCCATCTCGAACCACAGCACTCTTTTTTCGTCGGCATCGATTCCGATGGCTGTGCATTCGACAGCATGGAGATCAAGCAGAAAGAATGTTTCTGTCCTAATACCATCAAGTATTGGAAGCTGCAACCGGTCTCAAAGTACGCTCGCGAAGCCGTCGAGTTCGTTAATTTGTACTCCAAATGGCGCGGAACGAATCGCTGGCCGGCGCTGTTGAAGGTTTTTGATTTGCTTCGTGACCGTGTCGAAGTTGTCGCGCGGGATGCTGCGATTCCGGAGGCGCTCGAGTTGCGCGCGTTCGTGGCGTCGGGCGCTCCCCTCAGCAACGATGGTTTGAAGGGGTACCAGGTCGAACATCCGGCCGCCGAACTGGATTTGGCGCTGGAATGGAGCTTAGCTGTCAACAAGAGTATTGCAGAGCTGGTTTACGGCTTGCCGCCCTTTCCAATGGTTCGAGAATCTCTTGAACTGCTCGCCTCGCAGGCGGACATCGTCGTGGTTTCGCAAACACCCACCGAGGCGCTCGTCCGGGAATGGAAGGAACACGACCTCGACAGATACGCGCGCGCCATTGCCGGACAAGAACTTGGCACGAAAACACAGCATCTGCAGATGGCCACTCGTGGACATTACGCTCCGCACCATCTGTTAATGATCGGCGACGCGTTGGGTGATTGGGAGGCGGCGCAAGTCAGCGAGGCGCTTTTCTTTCCCATCAATCCCGGCCACGAAGAGGAATCATGGCGGCGTTTTTTTGAGGAAGGCATACAAAGATTGTTGCAGGACGAATTCGCCGGGGCCTACGAAACCGAACGGTTGTCAGAGTTCGTGGCCCTGCTGCCTGAAACACCGCCGTGGCAACGAACAGATCAAAAACTCATATAAGGCAGTTCGGAAGAGAAGATAACGTGCACTTGCCTTTATGAAGACCTTCTGACACCTGAAACCTTCTGGCACCTTCTCTTCCGCCCGTCGACAGATCATGGTAATCGGAAAAGGTTCCGCCACTCAATATCTCAGCCCTGATCAATCCTGCGACATCGTCGCGGAGGCCGTCGCGTCGATCCCCTTTGACAACCAGCGAGTCCTGATCATTATCCCCGACGGCACGCGTACCATGCCGACGCCGATGATGTTCGGCATTTTTCAGACGCTTCTCGCCCCTCGCGTGAAGACGATGGATTATTTGGTGGCCTTGGGCACGCATCCTCTTATGACCGACGCGCAGTTGACGAAGCTCGTGGGTCAGCCGGTGGTCGGCGGTCGGGTGGGAGACTCGCGCGTGTTCAATCATCACTGGGAAGATCCGGCCAGCTTCGTTCACTTGGGCACGATCCCCGCGGATGAAATCGCCGAGATGACCGGCGGACTCATGGCGCAGGAAGTGCCGGTGACGCTAAACAAATTGATCTTGGATTACGATCACCTCATCATCTGCGGCCCGGTGTTTCCGCACGAGGTCGTTGGATTTTCCGGCGGAAACAAATACTTCTTTCCCGGAATCGCCGGCCCGGACATCATCAACTTTACGCACTGGCTGGGCGCCGTGATCACG
>CAZIDA010000437.1:0-3460 GCA_964537865.1 uncultured Acidobacteriota bacterium | reverse complement strand
CGATGAGGTTGCCCCGATAAATCGGGGCCGGCCGGCAATTCTCTTGAGCTTGGATGGTCGGCCTCCGCATCCTGCCGCCTTCTGCTTGCCGGAACTCCCGTTGCGGCGCGATCTTCCTCGAATCCCAGGGCCGCTGGAATTTCGATGCCTGAGAAGAACGCATGCTCGCCATCTCAAGAGGCTCACGCCTCAGGCTATCCGCCGCGGACTTGTTGATTGAAGGTGGGCTTTTGTCCTCAACCCGGGAAGTGCCCACGAGCCGCCACAAAGCGGCGGTTCGTGGTTACCAAATCTATTCTCGGAGCAGTCGCACATGCGCCGAGACCGCACCCCAACGCATGAATGAAAATGATCCCGCCGATGGAACTGACCGCCACCTCGTCCCCGAAGGGGACGCGACCTCCAGCCCAGGGTTGTCCGCCGGCTCTTTCGGCGGACTACCCTGGGCGCCAATTCGTCCGAACGAGTTGCTAACCCCAACGGGGTTACGGCCAACGAAATCTATTTTCGGCGCAGTCGCTCATGCCCCGAAGAATCGGGGCACTCAAGGGGATGAAGATACCTGGTCGCCGGGATGCTCCTCCGCTGCAAGCGGAGGGCATCCCGGAGTCCTGTTTGGTTCTGGCGGTCCGGGATTCGCCAAAGACGCGGCGAATCCCGGCTACCCAGACATCGCACATCGGCTATTTTCGGCGCAGGCAGGAGTGCCTGCCCCACGCCTCAAAATCTCCTTTTGAGTTTCCGCGCATTCAGATTAGAATTCGCGCGAGAATCCAATAGAGAATGATCCCATTTCGAGACAACATCCCATCGCGCCGATTCCCCTTTGTCACCATCGGCATCATTGCCGTGAACTGTCTTGTCTTCTTCGATGAACTGACCCTGGGCCGGCACTTGCAGGAATTCTTTCTTGCCTATGGTCTCATTCCGTTGCGAATCGTTCATTCTCTTTTCGCCTTTGACCTTCCTTCGATGCTGACGCTTTTCACCGCCATGTTTGTGCACGGCGGCTGGCTGCACTTGATCGGGAACATGTGGTTCCTTTGGATCTTCGGCGACAACGTCGAAGATTTTCTGGGCCACTTCACTTATCTGATTTTCTATCTCGCCTGCGGACTCATCGGGAATGTGACCCACGTCATCCTCAATTGGTCTTCGACGATTCCCTCGATCGGCGCCAGCGGAGCGATTGCCGGCGTTCTGGGCGCATACCTGTTGCTGTATCCGGGAGCGCGAGTGCTGACCTTGATTCCGCTCTTCATCATCTGGCCGATCATCGAGCTTCCGGCGCTGATCGTTCTCGGTTTTTGGTTTGTAGAGCAGTTCTTGTTCGGCTTTACGTCGTTGAGCTCCGCCGCGCAGGACACCGGCGGCACGGCGTGGTTCGCTCATATCGGCGGCTTCATTTCAGGAATGATCATGATCACTCAGGCAAAGCATAACCGGCGACGCTCGGTGTCCTGGTGAGCTGCCGCCTCAAACGCGCTTCGGCGCCAACAACTTTTGAAGGAGGAATACACAATGCTCCGATGGTGGGGCCAAGCTGCCAATTGTGCTGAATCACCAGACAAGATACAATGAGCACACACGCTCCGGTCCAAAGGGGCTGGGGCGGCGCGAATCGATGCTAGGAGATGACCAGTTCATGGCCTGGATCAAAGTCATTCCTCCCGACGAGGCGAAGGGAGAGTTGAAGCAAGCCTACGAGGCGGCGCAGGCGCACGCCGGCGGATTCATCGACCTTGTCGCGCTGCAAAGCTTGAATCCTCTCGTGCTTCGTTCCGTGCTCGATCTGTACGAAAAGATCATGCACGGACAATCCTCTTTGTCGTCGATCGAGCGAGAAATGATTGCCGTGGTGGTTTGTCGAATTTTGGGAGCGACTTATTTGATGGAGGCCCACGCTGAAACGCTCCGCGGCCTGACGCAGGATGAGCGCTCGGTCCGACTCCTGAAGATCGATTACCGCATGCTCTTGTTGGAAGAACGTGTTCGCGCCATGCTCGACTTTGCGGCGAAGGTCACGCTGAATTTCGAATCCGTCGACACCGAGGTCTTGCAGGACCTGCGGACCAAGGGATTGAGCGACGAGGACATCTTGAACGTCACGGAAGTGGTGGGACTCTTCAACTATTTATCGCGCTTGGGAAACGTCTTGGGCGTGCAAGCGACACGCCGCGACGAACTGCCCGTGCCGGTGTTCTCCGGCACCCGGGGATCAAAATCTGAATGAGTGGAATCGAAGATCGAATGGCGCTGTTTCTCGTTTTGGAGCGCGCAAACTTGATGAAAAAATCTCTCGCCTTCTTCACTTTGATCTCAATTGCCTGTTTCGCAGCTCCGTCGCACCTCTGCGCCGCCGCGACGAAAGCCGCTGAGCGAAGAGCGAAATCTGAAATCAAGCAGGTTCTCGACACCCAGGTAGCGGCCTGGAATCGCGGAGACCTCGAAGGATTCATGCAGGGCTACTGGAATTCTCCGGATCTGGTGTTCATCAGTGGCGGCGACATCCGGCGCGGCTGGGAATCGGCGTTGAAGCATTATCGCGAAGCTTATCCCGATCGCGCTCGCATGGGAGAGCTTTCATTCTCGGATCTGGAGATTCACCTACTCGCTTCACCGGATCAAACGGCCCCAAACGCCGCCTGGGTGCTGGGACGCTGGCGATTGAAGCGCGCCAACGATCAACCGCATGGCGTGTTCACGCTTATCTTTCAGAAGTTCCCTTCCCCGGATCGGTCGAAAGATTCCGGCTGGAAAATCGTCCACGATCACACTTCCTCTTCCCAATAAACCGTGGAATTCTCCCCCAATAAGATTGAAACCACCCTTGAATCTATCAATGGCATGACCGTCGAAGTCCACACGCTCTTCACTTCCCCGCGGAGTTTGATTGCGCTGTCACATCTGAGATGCTCTGAAGGACCGGCGCAACGCGGCATCCCGGTGCTGCTGGCGCACGGCGTCTTCGTCAACCGAAACATCTGGCTGAGCGCCAAAGGAAAAGGCATGGCCGGATGGTTGGCCCGCGCCGGATTCGACGTTTGGGTTTTGGAGACGCGAGAGCACGGCCGCGCCAGATTCCTAGGCGCCAAAGCCGGCAATGCTGGTTTCAGCGACGTGGTAGAAACGGATGTGAAGTGGGCCATCGAATTCGTCCGGGCGCGCACCGGCTCCCGTAAGGTTTTCTGGATCGGGCACAGTCACGGCGGAATTTTGATCTCCGCTTTTCTGGCGCGGCATCCGGAGATGAACGACGCCGTCGCCGGTGTCGTTACGCTGGGCACTCAAACCACCGAACAGAATCGTACGCCTGGGCAAGTGGGCCGGCTCTTCTCAATCCCACTGGTGGTTCCCCTTCTCGGATATTTTCCGGCGCGCCGCTTTGGGCTCGGCCCCGACGACGAATTGGGCGAGGTCATGATGGAGTGGTTTTGGTGGAATCTGAAAAGGAAATGGA
>CAZIDA010000436.1:0-3481 GCA_964537865.1 uncultured Acidobacteriota bacterium | reverse complement strand
TATTTTTTGGTTCTGCTTTTGGCCGGACTAAAGTCCGGCCCTTCGTCGGAGTTTTCCAGCAGCCTGCAAAGCGGCCCGGACTCTCGCTGCGGCGGGTCTGCGCCATAAGGATTCTCCTAATGAGAGATCTCAGCAAGACCGCTCTGGGGGTAATCGGTGCGATGCTGCTGTGCTGCGCCGCGCTTTCGCCGGCACAGACCGCGCCGGAGATGACCCCCGAAGGGAAGCAGGTGTTAGACTCGACGATTGCCGCGCTGGGCGGTTCCACTTATTTGGACGTGAAGAGCGTGACGACGATCGGAAAAATTTTTGAGATTCGCGGCGGCAAGACGGCCGGCATGACCGATTTCAGGGACTTCGTTGTTTATCCGGACAAAGTCAGAACGGAGTTCGGCCGGAAGCGCCAATTGATCATGATCAACAACCGACTCCAAGGTTGGGTGGTCGACAACGGCATCTTCCACACGCAATCGGCGCGCGAAGTGGTCGGATTTCTGAAGTCGCAGCAACATGACTTGGATCGTACATTGCGTTGGCGCATCTTCCATGAGAAATGCGTCATCACGTCGGGCGGCCAATCGTTGCTCGACAACGTGGAGGTCTTCAAGCTGAATTTTGAGTTTCCGCAAGTGGAAACGATGAGCCTGTGGGTGGATGCTTCGACCAAACTTCCGGTGAAGTTCAGTTACCGCACGGAAAACACAACGCACTCCGCCCCCGCGGCTGCCGAGGCCGACAAGAAATCCCAGGACGCTCAAGTGGAAGAGGAGATCTCCTACTCCAGTTATCGTGCGATCGATGGAGTGAAGGTTCCCTTCCATCTGTTGATCAGCCGCAACGGCGAGCGGAGCGCGGAGATTTTTTTGACGGAGGTCCAGGTGAATCACAACCTGCCGGAGTCGTTGTTTGCGAATCCGGCGGCATCGTTTCGGTCGCAACGTTAGAGCGTCGCGCCGGCGCGAGAGTTGCTGGTTTCGAAAGGGAAGATGACCATGAAGATGTGGAGTAGAACCATTGTTCGAATTCTTATGCTGCTGTCCTTGGCGGGGCTTTCACCGGGCCTGGCTCGGGGCCAGACCCCGGCGCCCGATGAGCGAGAGACGCACGGGGCGAAGATGGTGCAGCAAGCGATCGAAGCGCTGGGCGGGAAGGCCTACCTCTCGGTGAAGGATTTTACTTTGACCGGACGCACGTACAGCATCTTTCATGGAACCACCTCCGGCACCGCGCCGTTTGTAGTATACGTCAAATATCCGGACAAGGAGCGGCAAGAGCTGGGAAAGAAGAAGGAGAGCATCAACATTTACAACGGCGACAAGGCATGGAACGTGGATTTCCGCGGCGCCCATCCCCTGCTGCCCAAAGAGATTGCCGAATATCATCGGGCGCAGCAATACAGCATGGATCGCCTTTTGCGGTTTGAATTGAACACCCACAAGTACCGGATCTATTTCGACGGAACCGATTTCGTGGAGGCGACGAAGTACGACATCGTCACGCTCGAAGACGCGCATCGCCATCGCATGAGCTTGTTGCTCAATGCCCGCACCCATCTGCCGGAGGCGCTTCGCTATCGTTACAAGGCGGCCGACGGCAGCGGCGTGGACAAGATGGAAAGCTGGGTCGGCAACTACCGGCGGGTCGACGGAATCATGACGCCCTTCCATCGCGAAATGCTTCGCAATGGCGAACGCATTTCCGAAACCTTCATCACCGGGGTGAAATACAACACCGGTCTTGCGGACTCCTTGTTCCTGCCGCGCTGATCGTTGTGGCGCAGACCCGCCGCGGCGGGTCTGCGCCAGAGCACTTAAAGTAGTGACTTCGATCAGGCGTGGCACGCGCATCCTGCGCGTGAGCCATGCAACAGAGGTCTGTGACCCCTTTGAAATTGAGCCAATACCTACTTTCAGTCAAATGGCGCAGACAGGAGTGTCTGCGCCACGATGACTATTTTTTCGGAGGGGTCGGTTGTTCCACCTGCAACTGGTTGGTGACCTCGAACAAGCCGGGCACCCCTCGCGCCGCCATGTACGCGAGCTGACGGTCTCGGTCGTTGGCCACAACGCCCTTCAGCGTGGCTTTTCCGTTCTTGACGATGATATGAATGGGAGGGAACGCTCGGATCGCATAACGATACAACGGTGAATTCAAATTGTAGATGGCGCGATAGAGCGCCAATCGCAGCTTGTCGTCGTTGGGAGAGAGCGGAAGAATCTCAATCTGATCGACGACGCTGGAGACGCCTTCGATTTTCTTGACCGCTTCCTCGGCGTAGGTCTTGGTCATTGGGATCACGACCTCGCCTTTCAAAGTGACTTTTGCATCCGGCGTGACCGTGGCATCCAGCCAATCGAAGACGTCGTAATTCGGCAGCAACACGAGCTGGTGCTGCACTTCATCGGAGAGAATCGTGATGGAGCGCGCCACTCGCTCGCTGTTGGGAACCGGTTTTTCCAGTTGGGGCTTTTGATCGTTCTTCTGCTCTTGTTGTGGCGCAGCCGCGAAGACGCCTCCGCCGATTGAGAAGAGCGTCACGATGAGAGTCAAAGTCACGATCGACCGGCGTCGCATCCACTGTCGTCTCCGCATAATCCGTCCCCCTTTGTCGGAAAGCATCGTCCGCGTGATGGAGAAATTCTGGCGTCGACCTTCCACGCGGCGTCTATGTTACTCCGGAGGCCCGCCGCCCGACAATCTTTGATCTGAAAATGAGAAAGGCGATGACGCCGCTGATGCCGAACATGTAAGCCGGATACAGCACGATGGAAAATCGCCAGTGGTCCACGGCCATCAGGTTCAACGCGTTCGCGGTGACAAAGAGAATCCATGCCGTGCCGTCTTCACCGGCCGGTTCGAGATAAGCTTTGCGAAGGGTTGGGAGAGCGCCCATCAAATCGATGAGCACATTGAAGACGAGCGCCAGTTCGGGCGAGCGACTGATCCACCAAAGGAAAACGCTGAGAGCAGCGCCGG
Organism: uncultured Acidobacteriota bacterium; assembly: GCA_964537865.1. Lineage (GTDB taxonomy): Bacteria > Acidobacteriota > Terriglobia > JAIQFV01 > JAIQFV01 > CAZIDA01. The sequence goes on along the minus strand of CAZIDA010000436.1, from coordinate 505 downwards.
CGAGACAGATTCGGTCCAACCCATTCCATCCCCCCTCACCGTATTTGAACGAAAGGAATGCGATCAAGAGCGGCCCGACGAAATAGCTGACGGCCACCCAGATCGTCGGGCGCGCGCCGGAGGCGTAATAACTGCTCGCCAGCAAAAATCCCACCACCGTCCAAATGCACCAGGTCACGCGCTGGGGACGCGCCTTCCGACGCAGAGTGGAATGGATATACGGAATGAAGGCCGCGAACGAAATGACACCGGCAACGCAACCTGTCCAGCTTGCGAGATCGCCCATGGATTTTCCGACTAAGAAATGAGGCACTCAGTTTCACCACGCGTGCGCCGGCACATTGTATCTGAAAATGCGTCGCTGCTTCGAAAATAGCCGGCGCAAATAGCCGGCGTGCGGCAGACACCCGGCGCGGCGGGTCTGCCGCGAAAATAGAAAAATGTCTGACACAACCCTTTCAGAGTCTGTGTGAAAACCTCGCTTGACACGTGGGTATAATGATGG
>CAZIDA010000435.1:0-3486 GCA_964537865.1 uncultured Acidobacteriota bacterium | reverse complement strand
AGATCGTCAAGAACTATCCTGAGTCGCTGAAGGTGCTCTATCTGTTTCATGTTGATGTTTGTTGTGAAGGCAGCAAGAGCCTTCAGGAAGTGGCTCGGGAGAAAGGATTCGTCGCGGAAGATCTGATCGATGCGTTGAAGGAATCGCTGAGGGTCCGAGCGATGCCGTTTGCGTCGTAGAAATCCGGGAAAAAGAGTGGAGAAGGCCGAGTTCACCCGCAAAACCCACATCGTTGTGAAATGACCCTTCGTTGGCCTGCCTCAATTGGGCCTTTGGCCTGCTTCAGAAATAAACCACCTCGGCCTTCTTCCGACTCTTTAGATTGGCGTGGTTGATTTCCTCGCGGAGTCGTCATGAAAGATCATCCAAGCTGGGACGAGGACACTCGCCGCCACGGCCAACAGAAACACGATGAAGCTGAATTGATAAAATCCCGCCGTGAACATCGGAGGCTTATTCATGGCCAGCCGCTGAGTGAGGAGCGAGAAATTCTCTACGGGGGCAGAAGTCAAGATTTGAAAATTCCGGCTTCGTGAGAGGTGGGAAGAAGTGAAGCCCGTGTAGTACGGGAGCATCTCAACAATGACTCCATAAAAGTTGATGAGCGCCAAACTGAAAATCAGGCCGAGTCCGGCGAATGATGATCCCCAGCGAACTTTGCTGATGCCCATGATTCCGGACACCCAAAGAAAAGCGATCGGCGCGATGATGGGATAAAGATACCACCCGCCCGCGCCTCCCAAGGCATGACGCGTCAGAAAACTCAATGTGTCAAACTCCATCATCGGAAGGATAAACAAGGCCAGTTAAGAAAGAGGCAACACCGCTACATTCCAAAATTCGCGTGAATTCCGATAGAGCCACAGAAGAAGCCCGGCTACAGCCAAGAGCATGAGAAAATTCGAGAAATCATAGACCGGTTTCGGGGCCTCCAAGAAACTCCAATTTCCAATCCAAATGAACGATCGCCCAATGGTCCCGAATTCGTGCGCCCATGGAATTCTGAAAACGGCGGAGAGCTTGGCGGTCCAAGAGAGGCCGTTCAATTGAAGATTTTCATAAGTGAGAAGCCACACCTGGTAAAGCCGGCGGACGTGGATTTCCCACGGCAAAACGAAGGCGCACGCAATCGCCAGCGCCGACACGACTTTCTTGAAGTTCTCACCAACGCGATCTTTGTCTCTCCAAATTCTGTAAGCTGAGACGCTCAAGATGGGGATCAAGGCCACGAGAAAATAGAGCTGCGTAAGTAATCCCAATCCCAGAGCTGCTCCAATCGCGAGGTTGAGCCCCCAAGAGAAGTCTTCTTCCAAACGCACGGTGAGATAACACAGGAGTGTGAAAAGAAACACGGCCAACTTTCATTCGAGGCGCGTGCGGTCGCCATAGACAGCATGGGGAATGCGATCACCGCAAAAAGCATCAGTCGCAGTTGCGTCTTCGAAGAACACCGGCGTCAAAAGAATCCATAGGCGGGAAAGACGAAAAGAGACGCCAGCAGAAGGGATGCCGCCCGCACGGCGTACATCCTGGCCAGAATACTTTTTGACTCCATGCAGTGATAAGGGCCCAGCATGATCAGGTAATAAAGGGGTGGCTGTTGCGCCTCGTAAAGTGGAATTGATCCGACAGGATGAGCCGGAATGGAAGGGCGACTCGGTGTATAAAAATTCTCGTACCGCAGTGGAGAAAATGGCAGCAAAGAGTGACAAACCGGCAATGACTCTACCGAACGCTCAATTTCGTCCGACACCACGGACTCGCCGAAGGTGGGCAATCGTCCGTTCTCGAGTAGAAAATCCACATAAGCGAGATGGATCGGTTCATCGAACCCTTCCCACGGCGGAATGAAGATGACATAAAAGAGGCCTTCGACGACGAAGAGAAGCCACACGAACCATACGAGAGCGGGGTCGCCAGGGGCCGACCCACGGGAAGCGGTGGGCGTCGACTTCATCACCGGGAACTCCCTATTCGATGAAGTGATTTTCGAAGCGGGTGAATTCTTTGAGGAAGACCATCTTGACGCGGCCCAGCGGCCCGTTACGTTGTTTGCCGATGATCAGCTCGGCCATCCCGCGGTTCTCTTCAGTCTCATGGTACACCTCTTCGCGGAAGATGAAGACGACCAAGTCGGCGTCTTGTTCGATGGATCCGGATTCGCGGAGGTGCGAGAGTTGGGGCCGGTGATCGCTGCGTTCTTGTTCCGGGGCGCGCGACAATTGCGAGAGCGCCACCACCGGGACGCGCAACTCCTTGGCGAGCGCTTTCAATCCGCGCGAAATCGACGACACTTCCTGGACGCGATTCTCGAAGCGTCCGCCGCCGCTCATCAGTTGCAGATAGTCGACGATGATCAGCGCCAAATCGTTTTCCCGTTTCAGGCGTCGGGCTTTGGCGCGCATTTCCAGCACGCTCAAGCCCGGGGAATCGTCGATGAAAATCGGCGCCGCGGCCAGCGCGCCCAACGTCGTCGTCACCTTGGCGTAATCGCTCTTGCCCAAGAAGCCGCTGCGCAGCTTGTGCGCGTCGATGCGCGCTTGCGAACAGAGCAGCCGCATGAGGAGCGATTCCTTCGACATTTCCATGCTGAAGATGCCGACCGTTTTTTTCTGCTGAATGGCGGCGTGCTCCGCGATGTTCAACGCCAGCGCCGTTTTTCCCATGGACGGGCGGGCCGCCAGAATGATCAGCTCGGAAGGCTGCAGGCCGGACGTCAAATTGTCGAACTCGTCGTAGCCGGTGGCGAGGCCGGTGATGTGGCCTTGCCGGTTGAAAAAGGAATCGATGGTTCCAAAACTTTCTTGAACGATGTCGTTGATGCCGTAGAAGCCGGCGCGGATGCGATCTTCAGCCAACTGGAAAATATTGTTCTCCGCCTGATCGAGCAGGGTTTCCGCGTCTTCGCTGGAGTCGAAGCATTGTTGAATGATGCCGTTCGACACGGTGATCATGCGGCGCAGCAGCGACTTCTCCTTCACGATCTTGGCGTAGAACTCGACGTTGGTGGAGCGCGGCAGGCCGTCGGTGAGCGAGGCGAGGTAAGCGGCGCCGCCGATGCTTTCCAGCTCGCCTTTGCGCCCGAGTTCTTCGGCCAAGGTGACCAGATCGATGCCGCGATTGAGCTCGTTGAGAAAGAGCATCTGATCGAAGATGCGGCGGTGGCTGTCGAGATAAAAATCGTCACGCTTGAGAAGGGGGATCACCACGTTGGCGCTGGTGTTGTCGATGAGGATGGCGCCGAGCACGGAGCGTTCCGCTTCCACGTTATGCGGAAGGCTCTTCTCAATTGAAAGGTCCATCGACATGTTGGGTTGGGCTTACAGAATTTGATTCGAAGTATGATGAAAAGCAATTAACACTAAAGCTGACGGCGGAAGTCTTCAACAGAATTCTTCAGAAAATATTTTCTTCACATACGACATCGCGCTTGACAGAACCCGGCGGCTGCGCATCGGTCTTCCACATTTCACCCACAGAAAATTC
>CAZIDA010000434.1:0-3489 GCA_964537865.1 uncultured Acidobacteriota bacterium | reverse complement strand
GAAGGGGAAGGTGGCCTCCTCGTCAAGATGCAAGGGAAAACTATCTCCGACGTTCAGCTCAACATCTTCGAGCCGCCTCGATTCTTCGAAGCTTTTCTGCGCGGCCGAAAATTCAACGAGGTTCCGGATATCACCGCGCGTATCTGCGGCATCTGTCCAGTCGCTTACCAAATGAGCTCCATCCATGCCATCGAAAACGGTTGGGGCATTTCGGTCGATGGGCCGATGCGTGAGTTACGGCGATTGCTGTATTGCGGCGAGTGGATCGAGAGCCACGTGCTTCACATCTTCATGCTTCACGCCCCGGACTTTCTCGGATATCAGGATGTCATCGAAATGGCCCGCGATCATGGCGAGCTCGTTCAGCGGGCGTTGCGGCTGAAGAAGATCGGTAATCGTTTAGTCACGGTGATCGGAGGGCGCGAAATACATCCGATCAACGTCCGAGTCGGCGGATTCTTCAAGCTCCCTTCTGAAAAGGATCTCAGGGACCTGATCCCGGATTTGGAATGGGCGAGAGACATGGCGGTGGAGACGGTCCGATGGACGGCCAAATTGCCTTTCCCGGAATTCCAACAGGATTATGAATTCGTCGCGCTCCATCATCCTCACGAGTATCCCTTCAATGAAGGCCGGCTCATTTCCAACCGCGGATTGGACATTGCAGTGCGGGAGTTCGAGCATCACTTCTTGGAGGAGCATGTTCCTCACTCCAACGCGCTGCATTCCACTTTGAAAGGAAGGGGAAATTACTTCGTAGGCCCGCTGGCGCGTTTCAACCTGAACTTCGCGCAGCTCTCTCCCTTGGCAAAAGAGGCTGCGCGCGCGGCGGGCCTCCCCTTCCCTTGCACGAATCCGTTCCAAAGCATCGTCGTGCGCGCCATCGAGACGGTCTACGCGTGCGATGAAGCATTGCGCATCATCACACAATACCGCATGCCGGACCGTCCGGCGCTGGAGTTGAGACCGAAGGCGGCCACCGGATACGGTTGCACCGAGGCGCCCCGCGGGACTTTATATCATCGCTACGATTTGGATGATCAGGGGGTGGTTCGCGACGCCAAGATCGTTCCCCCGACGGCGCAAAACCAAAAGACGATAGAAAGCGATCTTCGCCGATTTGTGGAAGCGCACATCAAAGCGCCGAAAGAACAGTTAACCTGGCAGTGCGAACAAGTCATTCGCAATTACGACCCGTGTATTTCCTGCGCCACGCATTTTCTAAAACTGCGAATTCACAAAGTCGAGGCATGACCCACTACGAGAGCGCCGCATGCTCTCCATCTGACGCCATCGGGATTTGAAGGAGACCGTCGATCTCACTGAAGATCTGAGCATCTTCGAAAAGATTCTGTTTAATGGACCCCGACGGACACGCCGCGACGCAAGTGCCGCAGCCTTTGCACAACGCTTCATTCAAAGTAGCCTTCTTCTTTTCCTCGGCGAAAGCGATGGCGCTGTAAGGACACAGCGGGATGCAGGATTTGCATCCGGAGCAATCCTCCTCAACGATGTACGCGGTATTCGGGTCCATTTCGACGTACTGCGTGTCGATCAGGCGCAGCGCCTGAGCGCGGCGGTCCCCACTGTCCGACGGGAACTTCATCGTTCGGTTGTCCGCCAAGCACTTTCCTTCCAGCCAGGTCGCTCATCATAGGAATGACCGTAATTCTCGCGGACTGATTTCCGTCCCTACTCTACTGATCCAACGGCCGAGCGCACTGCTCGCATGTCGCCGATCCCGCGGGATTCCAGTGGCCACATCGCAAACACATCAACATGCCGGGTTCAGGAAGAATCTCCCCACAGTGCGGACACTTCGCGGGCGCAAGGCCGGGTGGAGGAATGCCCTGCCCACAGTACGGACAGTGGATCCATGGTGGATCGGTCGGCTGTTCCGGATGTGGCGGCTCTTTCATGCTCCACGCCCCTCGTTTCTCTCAACAGATCAGAACTCCCTTCCAAGAACTTGAAAAAATTGTGAGGCCAAACCCCACCCATTACCTTCCATTCATGTCTCAATGCAAAAACTCGATGCCAAACAGAATGACAGCAATAACAAGCAAGATCGGCGCCCACCAGCGCATGGGAATGAAAAACAAAGCGTGCCGCGACTGATTGACTTGGAATCCACTTCCCGTCTGCTTATCTATCACAGTCCGGTCCGACCTCTTGCGAAGATACTCATCGAGAAGCCGGCAAATCGCAGCCGAAACAATCAACGAAACCGCGAATGGCCATTTGTGATGGTCATAGTATCCCTCCCCGCGCGTCATGTTGAAAATGAGGTTCGCGGCCAGGGAACAACCGAAGACAATCACCGCCACCATGTATCCGAGACCTCGCCAAATGAAAACCATAAAATGTTCGAGATATTATCAACCCCTCCAATAGACCTAATAGAAGTTCAGCTAACGTGCAATCGTTGCGTGCCAAGTGAAAGTGCCTGGCACCCTGGTGAGAGTGAAATAAAATCGGATTCGTCGTCGCCAGCGAGCGCCGCAGGTGCCCGGAGATAGGCAGCGCGATCACCGTCAGGGTTTCGTCCAAGCCCTCGCGCACGCTCGCCGCCGGGACACCCCCGGCCGGGCATGGATCGATCAAAACCCGAACTTCATCGTGACGGTGTTCGACGTAAGAAAGATCGTGCCGTTATAGTTGCGCACCGTCGCGCGGAGATAGACGACCCACGGATATTTACTATCGACACTCGCCCACCACATGCGGGAGGTGACGCAGTTCACGTTGGGGTCATTGTAACAAAAAGGAGGATTCTCGGAAAATGTGGGGGTGGGGCTTTGCTCGATCTGGATTCTCTTTTGGTCGATCCTCCTTTTCGCAGGAAAACAACTAAGAAGCGCAGTTACATCGCATCCGTAGATCTGCGTCACAACTGAGTGGGTAGCCGTGAGCGGGAGCGGGACGATGACGCTCGTCGCACCTCTTCCGTCTGGGCCGATCGATGGCCAGCGGCTAAGAGACCACGCCAGGATGATGTCCGGCTTGTAACTGGTACCGGGCGTCCCGTATGCCGGGTAAATAGCGAGCTCCAGCACGCCGGGTTTCGGCGGCGAAAAAGAGGCAGGAGGCGACGCCGACGTAGGAGCTGGCACCGGCGTCAGCGCGGACGATCCGAGGATCTTCGCCGACCACGGGCTGCCGCCTGGCGCGGTACCGTACATGCACGTATACGTTCCAATCACGGTAGCGCCGTCAGGTTGAATTGTTCCGTTGTATGTACAACTGTTTCCGTCGCTGCTCTTCGTGCGAGTGATCTGAACCACGTGACCGGAACCGACGATCAGGAGTTGGGCGGTGATTCCGCCCCATCGGGCGTCCCAAGTGGCCGTATGATCGCGCCGTTTCCAAATACCCGAGATTCCCGACTCAGTTACTCTCCACTCGGTCCCAAAGTCGACTTGACCAGAATTGAGACCGACGGATGGCGGCGGAACGGACGAGACCGGCCCCACCGCATGGGGCGTGATC
>CAZIDA010000433.1:0-3514 GCA_964537865.1 uncultured Acidobacteriota bacterium | reverse complement strand
GCATTCCACTTTCGGCAGCGCCTCCGAAACCATGAATCGCAATTCGATAGACTTCTGCTGCGCCAGTGCGCGCAACGTTTCGATTGCTTCGAGGATCACTTTCTGAAAATCGACGGGCGAACGTTTGAAAGGATACTTTCCGGACTCGACGGTGGAGAGCGTCAGCAAGTCGGCGGTCAGCTTTCCCAATCGAATAGCCTGTTGGCGGATCCGCTCCAGGAATTCGCCGCGCCGTTGCCGGTCGTCGACAGCGCCTTCGATCAGCGTCTCCACGTAACCTTGAATCGAGGTTAACGGAGTGCGCAGTTCGTGGGAAACGTTGGCCACGAAATCTTTTCGGACGCGCTCCACGCGCTCAATGGCGGTGGTGTCGTAAAAGACGGCGACCAGCAATTCTGTCGTCTTGCCGTTGCGATCGCGAAGCGGAACGAGGGTGGCTTGAAAGAAGCGCTCCGGCGTGGAGTGCGAGGAAAAATTTTGTGTGGCGGTCAGCCCGGAGGAGAAGGCGTTTTCAAAAAAAGAAACCAACTCCGTGTGTCGCAGCGCTTCGTACCAAGGCGTCCCCGGCTTGGTGGGTTCGGAACGGCCCATGAGATTGTCGAAGGCGCGATTGCTCAAAACGACGCGGCGGTCTTGATCGAGCACCAGAATCCCCTCCGACATGCTCGCCAACACGGTCTGCAGCTTGATGCGCTCGGCGTCGAGCGAGCCGAAAAGTTTCTGCAACTGATCGGCGGTGGAGTTCAACGACTCGGCCAGCGTGTTTAATTCATCGCGACCCCGGACATGGATGCGGTCGCCGAAATTTCCGGCGGCCATCGATTTGGAAAATCGAATCAACGCGTCGATGCGCGAAACCAGCGAGCGCGACAGAAAATAACCGATCACCGCCGCCAACAGAAATGCAACAAACGACGACAGCCAGATCCGCGCGCGCATGCTCCGAATCCGCCGCTCCAAATCTTTCAGAGGATAAGCGAGCCGCAGCGCGCCCACGACCTGGCCGCTTTCTTCGAGCGGAATGGCGACGTAGAGAAAATCGATGTGAAGCGTGTGACTGAAACGAATCGAGCGGCCGGGTTTTCCGGCGAGCGCCTGGATGAACTCCGGCCGCGTGGCGTGGTTCTCCATCTCCGCGGGATTGGCGTTGGTGTCGGCCAGAACGACGCCATCCGGACGAATCCAAGTGATGCGCGCGTCCGCAGGCGTATGGTCTTCGATGATCTTTTTGCTCGTCATCGCCGGAGGATTGGTCATGCGGATGTCCAGTGCGATGAGTTGCGCTTTTTCTTCGAGGCTCGTGGCAATCGTGTCGATCTCTTGCTTTTCTTCGAATCGCGTCAGGTAGAAGTCGAGCAGCCCCAGAAGGACAATGAGGATGGCGAGAAAAGTGAGGAGAATCTTTGTGAACAATCGGTGCTTCATGACGAGTTGAAGACGATGAGAGAATCAGCCATCCGGCGATGCCGAGATGTTGCCGGAAATGAAAGAAGATTCTCCTTTGTCAAACCTATTCACCGCAGAGGCGCCCGCCGCGGCGGGCCGAGATTGCGCAAAGAAATGCTGTTGTGTTTTCCGAAGATGAACCATTCGCGGACGTCTGGAAGCTGACTACTGAAAGCTGACTACTGACGGCGACCGCTTCTCAAACTCCCGCCGTCTCAAGCTTGTATCCGAATCCCCGGACGGTTTTCAGATACACCGGTTTTTCAGAATCCTTTTCGATCTTTTCTCGCAGCCGCCGGATGTGCACGTCCACCGTTCGCGGCGTCACGAACGCCTGGGTTCCCCATACCGAATCCAGAAGCTGATCGCGGCTGAAGACGCGGTTGGGATGCGTCAAGAGAAACTCCAACAGTTTGAATTCCGTGGCGCTGAGGTCGACGCGCTCTCCCTCCACGCGAACGGCGCACTCTTCGCGATTGAGCACGATGGCGCCTTGGGTCACGAGCGTCGCCGGCTCGGCGCCTTTCTCTTGTCGCCGCAGATGGGCTCGGACGCGCGCCACCAACTCGCGCGGTGAAAAAGGCTTGGTGATGTAATCGTCGGCGCCCAATTCCAAGCCGAGCACCTTGTCGACTTCTTCAACTTTGGCGGTCAGAAAAATGATGGGGACGCTTTGAAAAGACGGTTCGCGGCGGATTTCCTTGCAGAGCTCAAATCCATCCACGCCCGGCAACATGACGTCGAGAATGATGAGGTGCGGCTGCACGCGGCGCAGCAGCACGGGAATCTGCCGCCCCTCCGCTTGGGTGTGCGCTTCAAAGCCGTTCTTCTCGAGGTTGTACTTCACCAACTCGGCGATGTCGCGGTCGTCTTCGATGATGAGGATTCGCTTTTGCATGCGGCGGGATTATATCAGAGGAAGAAGGGAAGCAGAAATCGGAAGGGAAGAGGAGACCGAGGCGTCAAGCCACGGCGCCGTGACACTTCTTATATTTCTTGCCGCTGCCGCAGGGGCAGGGTTCGTTGCGACCGATCTTCTCGCCGCGAAGGACCGGTTTCGGTTTTTCGGAGGCTTGCTCGCCGCCGCTGAAGGTGAGTTCCTTTTCGATCCTGCGGCGCTTTCGCTCCACTTCGCGCTTCTGCTGCTCTTCGGTGATGGGCTGCATCAAGTAGAGGTAACGCAACGTTTCGTCGCTGATGCGCTCCATCATCGCCTGAAACATGTCGTAGGACTCGCGCTTGTATTCCACCAACGGATCGCGCTGCCCGTAGCCGCGCAGCCCGATGCCTTCCTTCAGGTGGTCCATGTCGAGCAGGTGGTCTTTCCACTGCTGATCCAAAACGTTGAGCATGATGACGCGCTCATGGAAGCGCATGGCCTGCTCGCCGATTTGCTTTTCTTTATCGTTGTACTTTTCTTCGAGCTTCTTGATGAGCTCGTCGATCAATTCGTCGTGATTCAGCTCGTCGGGATTGACGCCAAGCTGGCCGAGGTCCAAGCCGAACTGCCGTTGGATTTCAATGCGCAGGCCCTTGGTGTTCCACGTGTCCGGATGCTCGTCCTTGGGACAATTCGCGTCGACGATCGACTGAACCACTTCATCCATCAGCGACAGCACGTACTCTTTTTGGTCTTTTCCTTCGAGCAACTGGCGGCGCATGGCGTAAATGGCCTCGCGCTGCTTGTTCATCACGTCGTCGTACTCGAGCAGATGTTTGCGGGCGTCGAAGTTGTGGGACTCGACGGTCTTCTGCGCGGCTTCGATACGCTTGGTGATCATCTTCGATTCGATGGGAACGCCTTCGTCCATGCCCAGCTTGCCCATCAAATTCTTGATGCGATCGCCGCCGAAGATTCGAAGCAGATCGTCTTCCAAGGAAAGATAGAAACGTGACGAGCCGGGATCGCCTTGCCGCCCGGCGCGACCGCGCAACTGATTGTCGATGCGCCGCGCTTCGTGCCGCTCGGTTCCGAGAATATGCAAGCCTCCGACCGAAACCACCTCTTCGTGCTCGCGGTCCGTGGCTTCCTTCACGCGGCCGAGGACGATCTCCCATTGTTCTTTTT
>CAZIDA010000432.1:0-3515 GCA_964537865.1 uncultured Acidobacteriota bacterium | reverse complement strand
CCTTCTGATACTACGCCTCGTCCGGCACGGTTGTCTCCGCGCTAAACGGTCTTGTCACCGCTCCATTCGCCATGAGCTTCATATAGACACTGTAATTGGGCAGGCGAATCAGGTCTTCGGCGGAAAATTCTGGCCAGAATTCCTTTCCAATCATTTCAGCGTCGGCGAGGCCGAGCCGGAAGGAGATGATCGTTCCGGCGTTACCGAGGATGGCGTCCCGGACTTGTTCGTCCAGTTGCGCCAAATATTGGTGTGCCAGGACCAGATTCACGCGGTACTTGCGCAACTCAGACATCATATTGGCCAGGCTCAACGTAGTGAAACTCTGGAACTCGTCGAGATAGACGTAAAAATCCCGCCGCTCATTTTCGAGCGTATCGGCCCGGCTCAAGCCAGTTAACCCAATCCGCGAAACCAGTAAAGCTCCCAGCAATGCCGCGCTGTCTTCCCCGATCTTTCCTTTGGCAAGGTTCACCAAAAGAATCCTGCCCTCGTCCATGATCCGCCTCAGATCGAAGGAGCTTTTCGGCTGGGTCAGGATGGTATTCAACACAGGGTCGGCGAGGAAAGCGCCCACCTTGTTCTGGATTGGCGCGATCGCTTCGGCGCGAAAGCGCGCGGGATAGCTCTCATATTCCCGCAACCAAAAGCTTCGCACCTGGGCATTGCGAACCCTTGAGGCGGCGATTCTCCGGAAGCCCGGCTCATCCATCAGCCGCAGGATGTCCGCCAGAGTCGCCTGGGGCTGATCGAGAAGGGCTAGCAAAGCGTTACGCAGAATGTGTTCCAGGCGCGGCCCCCACGAGTCTGCCCAAATCTTTTTGAACACTTCGAGAATTCCTGACGCCGCAAGGGCTCTTTTCGTTATCGGCACGCTTTCGAGAGGGTTGAACCCAAGAGGCTGTCGCGCATCCGGCACGTTGAAGTAAATCAGGTCATCTCTTCGTTTTTCTTGCGCGAACGTCACCACGCGCTCCACGAGGTCCCCGTGGGGATCAAAGAGCGCGAGTCCCCGGCCCGCCGCGATGTCCTGGCGGAGCATCGTTTCGAGCAGGGTAGATTTGCCGGTGCCGGTCTTGCCGATCACATACAGGTGGGCCCGGCGGTCGGCCTGGCGGATGCCGAAGGTCTTGTGCTGGTTGCGGAAGTTCGTCCGGCCAATCAGCGTGATGGGATTGTTATTCCCGTTTGCCATTGCCTCCATGGTGGCCGTGAACGGCCAAACGGCAAGGTGTGTATATTTGCCGGTCTGCAACAAGAAGTTCCCTCCAAACCCAAGAACGGATATGTTTGCCATGTGGCGGGAAATTTGACAATTACCAGCCGTCTGCTACAGTGAAGACGGACTGATTAATCAGTTCAATTCAAGGTCGGAAGGAGGAATCATTCGTGCCCAGAATCAAAACCATGACCACCATCATCCCCGCACTGACCGCCCGTACTCAGTTCGGGCAAATCCTGCGGCGGGTCAAACAAAACAACGAACGGTTTTTGGTAGGCCGTCGGGGAGAGCCGCAAGCCGTCATCATGAGCGTGGAGGAATATCTCAGGAAGTTCGCGAAGCCAACCGAGGCATTTGAAGCGATTCGACGTCAGGCAAAAGCACGAGGGCTCGACCGGCTCACGCTAGCCGATATCAATCGGGAGATAAGGGCGTATCGTCGGGAGCGCCGCCGTGCCACACGTTAAGGCAGTTCTCGATACGAATGTCGTTGTTTCCGGCTTGTTAAAGCCTGGCGGGCTGGAAGCCCTGGTGCTCGATCTGGGGCGTGCGCGGCGATTCACAATGGTCGTCTCCGCCACACTTCTTCGGGAATACGAGGGCGTTTTGCACCGACCGCATCTCCGCATAGCTCCTGCCGACATTACTCGATCCATGCGTCGCATCCGAGAAACGGCGCACCACGTCGAACCGGATGCTCGCGTGCAGGCCGCCCGCGATCCCGACGATAACATGGTGCTCGAATGCGCGCTTGCCGGAGGCGCAAAGTATGTCGTCACCGGCAATACTCGCCACTTCCCGAGCGAATTTCATGGGATCAACGTGGTCCGTCCGCGACAGTTCCTTTACATCTTGGCCGCCAGAGTGGAGTAAGACCACAGGGCAGCCCTCAAGCCCGCTCCGAGAAGCGGGCTTTCTTCACCTTTGCATACGGGAATGATCAACGGGCGATTCCCTTCGCGACGCTTCTTTTCGGCTAACCCAGGCCCTTGACGCTGACCTTCATCCGGCCAAAAGATACAAATTCCGGCGCTCGCCACGCGTTGCCCTCGCGCACGTACCCGGCCTCATCGAGAATTTCCGCGAGCGTCCCCATGTCACGGCTGGTCTCCACGAACCCTCGCACCGCCTCCCGGATGTTCTTGCGCGCCTCCTCGTCGGTCGCCCCGCAACTTGAGACATCAAGCTCCGGAACGTAGGCAACGTAGATTTCGCCCTCCTTGAACATGTGGACGGTGTAGTCGATTTCCTGCATGGTCACGACCGCTAGCGAATCAGCTTGAGGCGCTTGAGATCCTCCTCGGTCCAGCGCGCCTGGGACTCGATCATGCTCTTCAGGGTCTTGCGCCGAAAGGTGTTGCTGCCGCCGTGAAAGATGACGGTAACTCTGCGTCCGTCGGGATGATAATACACCTGGTGGGAACCGGTGCCGCGATCAAAGGCGAATCCGTCGCGGATCAGTGCCGAAATGAGTTCGCGCGCAGTGAGGTTCCGAAGCTGTTCGTACGGGATGGGCACTGATTAGACGGTGACCGCTACGCGGGGTTCGACGGTGACTTCCACCTGGTCGGCCGGTTCCTCCGGGAGAGGTTCGCCGTGCTCCAGCATGCTTTCGACGACCATGTGGACGACCTCCTCAATGTTCTTAAGCGCTTCGGCCTCCGTGCTGCCCCAGGTGGACGCCCCTTGCCGTTCGAGCACCGGACAGTAGGCGTGCCATCCCGAAGGATTTCCGTCGAAATCCTCGTCGCGTTCCATGATCACTTTGAAATTGTAGGTTTTCATAGCCATACGTACCCGGTGAGTAACCTTGCGCTTTCAGTGTAAGCGAGGATAGCCAATTCGTCAAATGCAGTCGGACGAACGGTCGGACGAACCCGAGGCAGTGCGGTATACTACTTCTATGCTTCCGCAGGAACTCCACACACTTTTCTGGGACATCAACGTTGCGACGTTCGATCCTGCGACATATCCCGAATATTCCATTGGCCGGGTGCTCGAATTCGGCGACGAGAAGGCCGTGAAGTGGATGAAAGAAACGTTTTCCGAAGCCGAGATCACCGCAGTTATCCGTAACGCGCGGCACCTTTCGAGGAAGTCGGCCAACTCCTGGGCGCTCGTCTACCATATCCCTGCGGACCAGGTGGCGGCGCTGCGGCCCGGCAACGACGCCTCAATGTGGCCGCCGTCCCGCAAGGGGTGATTTTTCTCCGCTCATCGTTTGCCCCGCCTGCCTGCGCAATACGGAGATTTGACAAGCAGTGCTCCGACCGTATACTGGACTCAGTGGAGA
>CAZIDA010000431.1:0-3516 GCA_964537865.1 uncultured Acidobacteriota bacterium | reverse complement strand
ATGGGCGGGCCGTCGTTCCCCGGCCTTTTCAATCCCAAAGTCGGCGCCGGCGCCGTGTACGCCATGGCCGACGCTCGAGGTCAATCCCACGAAATGGAGATCGCCGTTGTGGGCAAAGAAGAAGTCAGTGGAACACCGGCCTATTGGATGGAAATCTCTTTCACCGGTGGTCCTCAAGGCGAAATGGTGATGAAGTACTTGATGGCCAATCAAGGCGGTGCCATGCACATCTACCGGGTCATCATGAGCAATCCCCAGATGGGCGTCATGGAGATGCCGGAGATGATGCTCTCCCGCATCCAACAAGGAATCTCGCAGTCGCTCAGCACCTCGGATGCCGGGATGGGGAAAAACCTGGGCACGGAAGTCATCGTGACCAAAGCGGGTCCTGAGAAATGCACGCACTGGCAAAAAGAGACGCAGGGCGGAACGGCCGACGTTTGGGTCAACGGCGATATCTATCCGACCTCGCTCGTGAAGAGCGTCTACAAAGGCCAATACGGAACAACCACCATGGAACTGATCCGGCAAGTCTCCGACGCCAAGACGAAAATCACCGGGGAACCCAAGAAGATGGAAATGCCGGGCATGCCGCCGGGACGTTAGAGAGCCCGCATTGATTCATAAACCGGAGAGTCCAGCCTGCCCCGATCTCCGGTTTTTCTTTTTCTCCCAATAATCGTCAAAACAAATTGAGAGAGGCTACCACACCGACAAGGCCCATCACCGCCGAGATGCAAAGCGGCCTGGGGCCGCAGCCAAACGGTGCTCATGGTTACGTCGTTGCGACCTGAAAATCCTGTCAGAAAAGCAAGATTTTCGAAACTTGCTAAGCAAAGCGGCCTGGGGCCGCAATCCGCCAAGGCGGACTCATGGTTACATCGTTGCGATTTGAAAATCTTGTCAAAAAAGCAAGATTCTCGAAGCTTGCTAAGCAAAGGACGCCAAGATTGCGCAGAGGAATCCTCTGTGTTATCTCGGCCCGCCACGGCGGGTCTCTGCGGTGAATTCTTTAGCACACTTGATTAATTCAGATGGAGCATCGACGCGTGAACTTCTATCGATTCTTGGAGGGATTTGCAGGTGGCGAATTCGGATCGGTCTTGGCCGGAGGATTCGCGGCGTCTCCAGAGGCGCCGGAATCGGGCAAGGTCACCACGATTTCGCCGGGCTTGGCGAGTTTGATCTCTTCGCGGGCGACGCGTTCCACCCCCGCAGGGGTTCGCAGATCATTCAATTCTTCTTTCAATCGCTCGCGCTCGGCGCGCGCGTGTTCGCGTTGTTGCTCGACCTGCTGCAGCATCATCCGTTGTTTGCGAAGCACAAAATAACCGTGCTGACCGAACAAGGCGCTGAACAGAATCATCAACGCGATCAGCACGACCGCCACGGAGATCAGGGGCCGGGGATGAAGGAGAAAGTTCCAGGAAAACCGCCGCCGTTTCGACACGGAGCGCGTCCGCAGCCGCGGCTT
This sequence comes from uncultured Acidobacteriota bacterium, assembly GCA_964537865.1. GTDB lineage: Bacteria > Acidobacteriota > Terriglobia > JAIQFV01 > JAIQFV01 > CAZIDA01. The sequence goes on along the minus strand of CAZIDA010000431.1, from coordinate 2,042 downwards.
CTGGGCCCTCGGATGATAGGAAACTTTAACGGTCATGAGTCAGCGGTTGACTAAGACGTTCTCGACGGCGCGCCGCAGTGCATTCAATTGAGTGGCGGAGCGCGCTTCCAAGTAACATCGCGCCACGGGCTCCGTTCCCGAAAGCCGGATCAAGATCCATGATCCGTCCTCGAAAATCACCTTCTTTCCGTCCAACGTGTTTTCGAGAGAGACTTTCGGCAACCGCTTCAGATTATTCAGCAGCGACGACAGATTTTCAATCTTTTTCTGAACGCTTTCGCGTTCCGCGGCGCGGACAGGCACGTTGATGCGCCGGCTGTGATAGGCGCCGACCTTTCGAAACAGCTCTTCGCGCTGTTGCCGCAAACTTTTTCGCCGCACCGCCACCATCTCCGCCGCCAGCCAGCAGGCAAGAATTCCGTCCTTCTCCGGCACGTGCCCGCGAATCGTCAACCCGGCGCTCTCTTCCCCTCCGATGACCAGCTTGTCTTGTTTGATCAACTCGCCGATGTATTTGAAACCCACCGGCGTTTCGTAAACTTCGCGCTGATGCATCTTCGCGACCGCATCGATGAGATGCGTGGTGGCGACCGAGCGACACACGCCGCCCGGCAACCCGCGCTCGCTGATCAAATAATCCAAGGCCAACGCGAGAATTTCGTTGGGTGGGATGAACGTTCCATCGCGATCCAGCACGCCGTAGCGGTCGGCGTCGCCATCGGTGGAAAGGCCGAGCGCCGCCCGCTGCCGTCGCATCTCCCCGCGCAAGTCTCCTAAATATTCCTCGGCGGGATCGGGAGGATGTCCGCCAAACGAAGGATCGGGACGCGTATGAATCAACGTCAGCGGAACGCGATGCCGCCGCGAGATCATCTCGAAGACGGCGGCGCCGGTTCCATATTGCGCGTCGTACACGAACTTCATTTTGGATCGGCGAATGGCGTCGAAGTCGATGAGTTGCGCCAAGCGCCGCATGTAACTCTGCTCCAGGCGCACGGACTTGAGGCGCGGACTTTTCAAATCCGGAGCGAGCCGCACGTCGGCGTCCGCGAGTCCTTTCACCATCGACTCAATGGCCCGCGTCACTTCCGGCAAGGCCGGCGCGCCATCCGACGATGAGAACTTGATGCCGTTGTATTCGGGGGGATTGTGACTGGCCGTGACGTTCACCGCGCCGGCGAGCGCCGGCGGCTTGTCCTTCACCACTTCGTATGCTATGGTCGGCGTGGGCGTGGGAACCGCGCACAGGTCCACCTGAAAATCGTGCGTCAGAAAAACGCGCGCCACTTCTTCCGCGAAAGACGCGGACAGAAAGCGCGTATCGTATCCGACCAGAATTTTCAGGGGAGGCGCCGCGCCGGCGGCGGAAGCAGAAGGGCGCGTCCCTTCCACGCATCGGGCAATCCCTTCCGCCACGCGACGCACGTTGGCAAAGGTGACCTCGTCGGCGATGATCCCTCGCCATCCGGAAGTTCCAAATTTGATCGCCATGAAGACCCTTTCATTTTTGATTTCACCGGTGAAACGCTCGACGCCGCGAAACTGAACTCGATCGGTTTGCGATCCTTCTCGCTCTCACGACGCAAAAACCACGGAGGTTGACGTGACCGACAAAATTGTAGTCCTGGTAACCACGCACACGCTGTCGGAAGCTCGAAAGATAGCGCGGACCCTGGTGGAAAAGCAATACGCCGCTTGCGTGAATCTTCTTCCCAAAGTTTCTTCCATCTATCGCTGGAAGGACCGGATCCAACGCGACACGGAAATTCTTTTGGTGATCAAGACGCGGCGCCACCGCTTCGATGCGCTCCGCCAGTGCGTCGAGTCGATGCACAGTTACGAGACGCCGGAGGTCATCGCATTGCCCATCGTCGAAGGCGCCGTCAATTATTTGAATTGGATTGAACAGTCGGTGCCCGGGGAAGAGTGAGAAAAAGAGATGCTCGAAGGCCAATGTTGAATGTTGGGGTTTATGCCATTGCACCGATCTTTTTTTCAAATGTCATGGTCCTCAATTCCCTCAGCGCCAACGGCGCTGCGCC
>CAZIDA010000430.1:0-3518 GCA_964537865.1 uncultured Acidobacteriota bacterium | reverse complement strand
AACGTAGCTCTCCGCCGAGGCGGAGAGCAACATTGGGCTTTGAGCCACAGCGCCGGCGGCGCTGACGACATAGCTATGACCGTGATTCCAGAATCATGACATCATCCGCATCATCGAAGGAATTGCGACGTCGACATGGATTACGGCACCGCCTGCCTCGAAGAGGCAGTGCCTCACAGCCCAGGGTTGTCCGCCGGCTTTCGCTTGCGTCCGCCGGGTTTTTGGCGGATTGGCGGAACGGCGGACTACCCTGGGTAACGCAAAGCCTCACCGCAAGGCACACAACCCCAACGGGGTTGTGAAATCATTTCTAGAATTTATTGCCATCGTCTACCCAACGTAGCTCTCCGCCGAGGCGGAGAGCAACATTGGGCTTTGAGCCGCAGCGCCGGCGGCGCTGACGACATTGGCATCACTGTGATTCCAGAATCATCTCATCATCCGCATCATCCAAGGAATTGCGATGTCGACTTGGGTCATGGCGCCGCCTGCCTCGAAGAGGTAGTGGCTCACAGCCCAGGGTTGTCCGCCGGCTTTCGCGTGCGTCCGCCAGGTTTCGCGTGCGTCCGCCGGGTTTTTGGCGGATTGGCGGAACGGCGGACTACCCTGGGTGACGCGAAGCCACACCACGAGGCACACAACCCCAACGGGGTTGTGAATTCATTTCTGGAATTTATTGCCGTCATCCACCCAACGTAGCTCTCCGCCGCGGCGGAGAGCAACATGGGGCTTTGCGCCACAGCGCCGTCGGGGCCGAGAATGACCGAATGAAAACGAATCGATCCCTTACAAGCTGGTTTTGCCCATCAGAATGAAAGGCGCCCAATAATAAGGATGGGGATAGAACTGCTTCAGCGCCAGCATGGCGTGACGCAGGCTGAGCGCGATATCCTGATCTTTTTGGAGGAAAGCGTAGAAGGTTCGCATAAGTTCCGCGGTGGAGCGATCGTAAACGTTCCACAAGCTCACCAACAGGGAGCGCGTCCCGGCGTACAAGAATCCGCGAACCAGTCCGACCAATTCGTCGCCGTCGACGATGCGATTCATACCGGTGCCGCAGCCGCTCAACGTGACCAGGTCCGCATCCAGGTTGATGTTGTAAATGTCGAACAGACTCAGCCATGACGTTCCCAACTGAATGGAAGAGAACATCGGATTATCGCCGCGGAAAAGCCCATGCGAAGCGATGTGCAGAATGGAGGCTTTCCCGCCCTGCTGTTTCAATTTCTCTTCGGTGGCCGCTTCGCCTACCAGTAACTCCGACTGAGGCAAGAGCGCCGCCACGTCTTGAATTTCGTCCAAGACGTGAGGGATTCGAGGTTCCGGAATCCCCATGACCAACGATTTTCGATTCGGTGAGCGCGCCTTCGTGGTGCACAGTTTGAAAACGCTGGCGCTGGGCGAATAAGAGACCGTGGCGCGCTCGATCAAATACTCGGAGCCAACCTTCAAAGCATGGAACGGGACGTAATGAAGAAAATCATGTGGCACGATGACCAAATCGCGCCCTTCCAGGTCCGCGGCCAGCGGGCGCAACAAGGCGTCGTACAAATCGCCCAAGTGCGTGTCGATGGATTTGTGAAGATACGCCTGATGCCCGGAGACGTAGGAGGAACCGAAGTTGAATTTGCTTAACTGGTATTTCAAGAGGTCGAGCTCGTTCTTCACCTTGCCGGCGTCGGCGATCTCCGGAAAAACCTTGAGGGATTCCGCCGTCAGTAGGAAAGCCACGACATGATCCTGGACGACGTAGAACTCCACCAGCGTTTGCCGCGGCTTCAGCGATTGCTGAATGCGGTCCGTCGGCACGGAGACCACACTGTGCAGCGACGCATATTCTTCATCTTCCAGCGGAAGCTGACGCAGAATCTTCACCAGTTGCGTCTCGCGCTCGCGAATCAGCTCCCGCATCTCGGAAATCTTTCCGTCGTTGCCGACCTTCCCGCCCTGTTCCTCCAAATTCACTTTGCTGTAGAACCAATTCAATTCCTCGCGCAGTTGCTGCACGTGATCGACGATCTCACTGCTGGAGGGCTTGGCGCGCCGCACCTGCCCCACGCCGGAAGAAAGCAGATCCACCAGGGAACGGGACTTGGCGCGCTCCACGTAGGTGTACGCTTCCGCCACCTCGGCCGACGCGCCGCTGCGAAGGCACAACGCGATCAACCGCTCATAAACGGAGAGCTTGTCTTTGAAGAAGGTGATCTTCAACTCATCAACGTTGATGTTGCCGCGCATCGTCTCGAGCACCCGAGAGGCGCTGGTGTACGATTCCTTGGCGGCCTCCGGATTGTTCAAAGCCTCCTGCGACATGCCCAGCGTGAAGGCGGATTGATAATCCAGCCAGGGCGCGTTCATCTTCTCCAACTTGCTTCGCGCCGAGCGCGCCGTCTGCTCCGCTTGATAAGCGTCGCCCAGAGCCAACATGATTTTGGTGATGAGAATTTCCGCGTACACGGCCTTCGTCATCAGACGCTGCGATTCGAAGTGGGCGAACGCCTTCCGGCAAAGATCCAGCGCTTCGAAGTGGCGTCCGGTGGAATAAAAGATGGTGGCTTTGTAGAGATCGACCATGGCCACCCAGACGCGGTTGCCTTCCTCTTCAAACATGGCGCGCGCCTGCTCGAACATATCCAGCGCCTTGAACATGTTCTTCATCTGCGCGTGCGCGGTGGCGGTGATGGTGATGGCCTTGGCTTGCTCATAGCGCATGCCCAGGCTCTGAAAATTCTGCGAAGCCCGCTCGCTCAGATCGATGGCGTCGCGCGACATGTTCAGTTCGAGATAAATCTCCGACTGATCCAGATCGCACAGCGCCAGATGCTGCAGGTCGTTCAGCTCCTTGAAGGTGGCCGTGGCGGCCGCCAGCATTTCCAAGGAGCGCGTGTACTGTCCGCGCAAATAATAAAGGTAGGCGATGTTGTAATCGGCTTGGGCGACGAGCAGCGGCATTTGCCGCTCTTCGCAGAAGGCGCGCGCTTCCTGGTAGCTTTTCAGCGCGTCTTCAAAGCGGTTCATCACGATGAGGCAGGTGGCGCGATTGCTCTTGATGCCGGCGATGGCCTCGTAATCGTCGCTGCTGCCGAGAACCTGAAGCGCGCGATCGTAGCACTCGATCGCTTCTTGAAACCGATCCAAGCGATGATAGAGATTTCCCAGGTTGACTTCCAGCCGCGCCAAGCGCGCGGAGTCGTGATGGCGCTCGAAAATTTCTTTGGCCCGCGCGGCGCTTTCGAGCGCGCGATCGTATTCGCTCAGATAAAGGAGCACGCCGACCAGTGAAGAAAGCGTGCGGGCGACCTCCACTTCGTCGGAGATCGCTTCAAAAGATTCCAAGCTGGTTTGATAACTGGCGGCTGCCCCCCGGTAGTTTCCTTGAATCTGTTCGGCGTTGCCGACGGCGCGATGACTCAACGCCAAGGCCCGCGAATTTTTGAGCGCGGTGGCCACCGAAAGCGCCGCCTGCGCCAAGCTCATCGTGGCTTCCGCATCCTTGCGGCTGTAAGCCACCACTTGGT
>CAZIDA010000429.1:0-3527 GCA_964537865.1 uncultured Acidobacteriota bacterium | reverse complement strand
CTTTTTGATCTCCTGCCCGGGCGCGTCGGCGGCCGGCGTGAAATTCAAATCCGATTGGTTGATGTCCGGCGGCAAGATTTCGATTCCCAGATCCCGGCACTCGTTGATGTACTTGACGATCTTGTCGGTGTTGCCCATTTCATTCGTCAGCACCGCCGACATGAAATACACCGGATAATGCGTCTTCAGATAAGCGGTTTGATAGGCCAGCAACGCGTAAGCGGCGGAATGGGATTTGTTGAAACCGTAGCCGGCAAATTGCTCCATCAGCCCGAAGATGCGCTCGGCTTTCTTCAGATTGACCTTCTTGGCTTTGCAGCCCGCCAAAAACTTTTCCTTCTGCGCCGCCATTTCTTCCGCTTTCTTCTTGCCCATGGCGCGTCGAAGAATGTCCGCTTCTCCCAACGAGTACCCGGCCAGAGTAATCGAGATCTGCATGACCTGTTCCTGGTACACCATGACGCCGTAGGTTTCTTCCAACAGCGGCTTCAACTCCGGGAGATCGTACGCATCCTCCTTTTCGCCGTGGCGGCGCTTGATGAAATCGTCGATCATGCCGCCTTGAATGGCGCCCGGCCGATACAAGGCGTTCAGGGCGATCAGGTCCTCGAAACGCTCCGGACGATAGCGCCGCAGGATGTCGCGCATGCCGCTCGATTCAAACTGGAAAATGCAATTGGTGCGGCCCTCCTGGAACAGGCGGAAACTTTCCGGGTCGTCCGGCGTGAGCTCTTCATGAAGGATTTTTTGTCCGGTGTATTTCTCGATCAACTTCACCGAGTCGTCCAGAATCGTCAGCGTGGCGAGCGCCAGAAAATCCATCTTAATCAGACCGATTTTTTCGAGGTCCGTCATCTCGAATTGGGTGATGACCTGCTGCGTTTCGGTCTTCACCATCGATTCCGTTCGAGTGGAGGTGCACAGCGGCACGATGTCGAGCAGCGGCTTGGGCGAGATGACGATGCCGGCGGCGTGGATGGAAGCGTGGCGCGCCAATCCTTCGAGCCGCCGCGCCACGTCAAACAATTCCTTGACGCGCGGGTCCTTGTTGTAAAGTTCATTCAGTTGCGGCACGCCCTTGAGCGCCTCATCGAGCTTCACGTGCAGCGTGTTGGGAACCAGCTTGGCGATGCGATCCACTTCCGTGTAGGGCATCTCCAGCGCCCGGCCCACGTCTTTGAGCGCGGCTTTGGCGCCCATGGTTCCAAAGGTGATGATCTGGGAGACGTGATCGCGCCCGTATTTCTTGGTGACGTAGTCGATGACTTCGTCGCGCCGCCGCATGCAAAAATCGATGTCGATGTCCGGCAAGGTGATGCGTTCGGGATTGAGGAAACGCTCGAAGAGAAGCTCGTACTGCAGCGGATCGATGTCGGTGATGCGCATGGCGTACGCCACCAGACTGCCGGCCGCCGATCCGCGTCCCGGCCCCACCGGAATGTCGTGGCTGCGCGCGTAACGCATGAAATCCCACACGATCAAAAAATATCCGGGGAAGCGCATTTGCTTGATCATCTCGATTTCCAGATCGAGACGCTTGGCGTACTCCTCCAGCGGATGGCGCAACTGTCCGCGCGCGGCCTTTGCCTTCAGCGCCACCCGGCGCTCTTCGTAGCCTTCACGAACGACTTTTTCAAAATACTCCTCCAAAGAGTACTCTTGCGGCACTTCGAATCGTGGGAACGGAGATTCCACTTTCTCCAAAACGAAATGACAGCGCTCCGCGATTTCGAGCGTGCGGGTGACCGCTTCCGGCATTTCCGCGAAGGCGGTGAGCATCTCCACGTCGCTCTTCAAATAGAACTGATCGGACTCGTATTTCATGCGCGCCGTTTCATTCACCAGGGCGCCGGTGCCGATGCACAGCAGCACGTCATGCGCGCGCGAGTCTTCTTGCCGCAGATAATGACAATCGTTGGTGGCCACCAACGGAATCCCGGAGCGTTTGGAAAGCTCGATCAACCGAGGATTGACGGCGCGCTGTTTCTCCAATCCGTGATCCTGAATTTCCAAAAAGAAATTCTCTTTTCCGAAAATGTCCTGCCATTGTCCGGCGACTTGAAGCGCGCGCTCTTCCTCTTCCCGGAGGAGATTCGATTCCACCTCTCCGTTCAAACATCCGGACAACGCAATCAGCCCGCGATGATGCTTGGCCAGGAGTTCTTTGTCGACCCGCGGCTTGTAATAGAATCCGTCGAGATAGGCGGTGGAGGAGAGCTTCACCAAATTGCGATATCCTTCATCGTCCATCGCCAGCACCGTGAGATGATGATTCGCTTTTTCGCCTTCCGTCGAAGTGCGATCAGTCCGGCTTCCCTTGGCCACGTAAAGTTCGCACCCGATAATGGGCTTCATGCCGTGGCTCATCGCCTCTTCGTAAAAGCTGATCGCGCCGAAAAGATTGCCGTGATCGGTCATGGCAATGGCCGGCATCTTCTTGGCCTCGGCCTCTTTGATCAGCGTGGTGATCTCGTTGGCGCCGTCAAGCAAGCTGAAGTCGGTGTGCAGATGAAGATGGACGAATTTGGAATGTTCCATGCGAGTGTCTGGCCTCTCCAGAGGAGTCTAATATAAATTCTTCATTTGGACAAACGATGGAAAGAGTTGTCCGAGCACGATGACAGATTGGGTAGCGCCGGCCGTTTTTGGGGCCGGCGGGTTTTCATCGCAGGCGAACCAATGCCCCCGGCCTTAAAAACGGCCGGGGATACCAAAACATCCCACGATCCAAAAAACAGATCGTGGTTACCAAAGCAGGTAGCCCCGACCGTCTTGAGGGGCGGGGAGATTATTTGAACGCATGGAAGCCCAAATGCCAACCCCGACTGCGTTCCTGCTGGAAGCTCGCAACCTCTTCACCGAGCTGCAGATTGGAATCTGAGGGTTGGCTGTCGCCCGGAATTTGATGTTTGGATTCTTGCTTTTCCCCGCGGCTTCGCCGCATCATAACGCGAAAAGCCTCTGGCTTTTCGAAGCGCGCTTTATCTCCCAATTCCACTTTTTCTCTTGGCAAGGCTGAGCCTTGCCAAGAGAGAGACTCGGAGCGCGGAAAGATTGTCCGGAAAGGCAAGCCTTTCCGCGTCATGGAGCGGCAGAGCCGGCTAAATATCGACCCCATGGAGCAGGCCCTCTTCCTTCTCCTAAATCTCAATTGCCAAGTGCTCACGCACGCTACAATTTCATTGTCACAGAGCGGCCCGGGGCCGCAGCCAAATGGTGCTCATGGTTGTGTCGTAGCGACCTGAAAATCTTGTCAGAAAAGCAAGATTTTCGAAACTTGCTAAACAGAGGAATGTGCGTGATTCATTCGGTTTTTCACTCGACAAACCGCGGCTTCTTTTGTTAGAAGCATTCCATGAATGTCGGTGATCGTTATTCGCGACAAATCCTTTTCGGGCCGATTGGAGCGGCGGGGCAGAAGCAGTTGGCGCGTTCTCGCGTAGTGGTTATCGGGATAGGAGCGCTGGGAACGCTGTCGGCGGAGCTTTGCGCGCGCGCCGGCATTGGAAGTTTGGTTTTGGTGGATC
>CAZIDA010000428.1:0-3544 GCA_964537865.1 uncultured Acidobacteriota bacterium | reverse complement strand
TTTGATGTCGAGATTTTCTCGGTTTTTGAGTTTTCACACAGACTCTTTCAGGGACCAGCAAACTCTCGGTTCAAGTACCTTCGAACATTCTTATGCCCTTGGGTGTGACAGCGGCGCATGAGGGATTGTCCCGAAAATAGTTGGAGATTCCTCAGCGCAACCTCTGCCCGCCGTGGCGGGGCGACTCTGCGGTGAATAGCCCTTCCAGCAAACGAAATATTTTCATGCCCATTGGCGCGATATCACCGCAGGAGCTATTCCTTCGAAAATCCGGTGAAACGGTTTTCGACTCCGTGAGCGAGACGGCGAATGTTCTCATGATGCTTCGCCACAATCAACACGGCGCCCAGAATGGTGGACATCAAAACCGGAATCGACAGCTTTCCCTGGCTCATCACGTAAGCGAGCACCGGGAAGGCCGCGGTGGCGATGATGGAACCCAGAGAAATATACCGGGACAGCCACACCACGATCACAAAGATCAGCAACGCGGCGGCGACGGCTTCCGGATTGATCGCCAAAAACACGCCGACCCCGGTGGCCACGCCCTTGCCGCCCTTGAATTCAAGAAAGATGGTGAAGATGTGTCCCAAGATCGCTGCCAACGCGGCCGCCGCGATGACGCTTTGGTTGTCCGGTGTCAACATTCTGGCCAACATCACCGCCGCCGTGCCTTTCGCCACGTCCAACACAAAAGTCAAAATTCCGCCGGCGCGCCCGGCCGTGCGCAAGACGTTGGTGGCGCCGATGGAACGGCTGCCGGTCTCACGCACGTCTTTGCCGAGCTTGGTCTTGACGATCAAATACCCGAAGGGAATCGAACCTAGAAGATAAGCAACGAGAACTGCGATGGCTCCTGAAAGCATGAATGCACACCTGAGAGATTTTTCGCGATTCTGAATTTTGATGGGGCCGGCTCGCCCGCTGCGCAGAGCGGCCTGGGGCCGCAGCCAAATGGGCTCATGGTTCCATCATTGCGACCTCAAAATTCTTCCTAAGAAAATATGATTTTGCAGACTTGCTATGCAGAGCCATTAGATATCATCCTACCTTCTCAGCAGGAATCTTGCAGCGACGTTGCCTGCGCATGAGCCCCATTTGATTGCGGCCTCGGGCCGCTGCCGCGCCTATTCTAACTCAAAAGTGGCGCGCTTCGTATAGATCGACCCGCCCCGGGCCAACTGACTTTCATAGAGAAAGAATTGATGAACCGGCGTCAAGCCACATTCCGCGTGAGTGAACGGCGCCGCCGCTTCTTGAAAAGTCCGGATATGGGGCAGCGACTTGACGCGACCGATGGTCACATGCGGCGAAAACGGCCGCGCTTCCGCGGGGAAGCCAACCGACCGGCATGATTCTTCGACGAAGGCAGCCAGCGTCTCAAGCTCCGCTTTTCCTTGGTTGATTCCCAGCCACACCACGCGCGGCGCCCGGACATTTGGAAAGAATCCGATTCCCGTCACTGAAATTTCAAATGGGCTGAGGCCGCCCTGGCGCTCGGAGCAAACACTCTCAATTTGCTTTTGCTGGGTTTCCGAAATCTCTCCCAGAAATTTCAAAGTGACGTGGATGGATTCCGGTTTCACCCAGCGGATGGAGGCCAAGAAGCGTCCCAAGGCCGCTTGGATGTCGCCAATGGCTTTTTGAATTTCTGAAGTGAGATCGACCGCGATGAATGCGCGCATGATGGAGTGAAAGACGAGGACCGAGATTTCTTTGACGAGATCGCGCGTGGCGCCTCACAGCAACTTGCGTCTCAACATATCGAGCGCCAACTGCGACGCCCACCAACGGACGCGCTGCCGGTCACCGGGGAATCGCGCCTCCCGATGATCGACGCCGGCCTCGCTGGAAACGGCGACGTGCACCAAGCCGATCGGCTTTGCTTCCGTTCCACCGGTAGGCCCGGCAATTCCGGTGACGCCGATGCCGTAAGTTGTGCCGGCACGCTTGCGAATTCCTTCCGCCAATCCGATCGCCACTTCCCGGCTGACCGCGCCGTTCATCTCGATCAACAGCGGCGGAACGTCCGCCAATTCCGTTTTGGCGGCGTTGCTGTAACACACCGCGCCGCTCACAAAATACGCGGAGCTGCCGGAGATGCGCGTCAATCGTTCCGCGACCAATCCCCCGGTGCAACTCTCCGCCGTCGCCACGGTGGCTTGCCGCATGGTCAAGTACATTCCCACGATCTGCTCCAGCGACTCCCCGCGGCGCGAAAAAATATTGTCACCCAACTCCATCTCGATCTTGTCGCCCAACTCGTCGAGCAGCGCGTTGGCTTCCGCTTCCGTGGCGGCCGTCGCCTTGAGGTGAATCTCAATTTCACCGGGAGACGCCAGGATGGTGGTGGCGGGATTTTTGTAGGGCGTGTAGAGCGGCGCAATGCGCGCGTCGCAACTGGATTCCGAAAGGCCGGTGACTTTGAAGACGCGTTTCTGAATGCGCCGCCCTTTTGACATCTCCGCGAGCTTCGGCAGGCAGCCCGCCTCAAACATCGCTTTCATTTCATGCGGCGGGCCGGGCAGCAAGATGGCTTGCTTCCCTTCCGATTCGAACCACAGGCCGGGCGCCGTGCCGTTCCCATTTTCGAGGACGCGCGCGCCGCTGGGAATCAACGCCTGCCGCGCGTTGTTGGAGGTCATCGTGAGGCCGCGCGAACGAAACCGCTCTTCCAGCGACTTCAGAATCTTTTCGTCCAGCACCAAGGGCTGCTTGAAGACTCGCGCAAAAACTTTTTTGCTGATGTCGTCTTCGGTCGGCCCCAGTCCACCGGTGGCAATCACCAGGCTGACGCGATTCAAGGAGTCGCGCAGCACTTGCTCCAATGAACTCTCGTCGTCGCCCACCACAAACTTGGCGCTCAGCTCAATGCCGATGCTGTTCAAACGCTCGGTAAGATAGAGGGAGTTGGTGTCCATTCGATCGGGCGTCAACAATTCAGAACCGATGGCGATGATTTCTGCTTTCATGGGAGTTGTCCAAGTGAATGGCGCAGCGCATGGTCCCTGTGCGTTTTCACCGGTGAACCTCAATTCGTCAGGGAGCGCCCGATCCATCCGAGATTCAAACGGAACAGCGAATCGATCGTCGCCACAATGAGATCGCCGGGCGCCGTGGGATCGAAGGCCATGCCCACTATCCCGGCGCCGGACACCAGAATTGTAGCTTCTTTCGTCGGTGAAATTCGAACGATTCCACGCTGCCCGGCGTACGACGCAGTCACCAATAAATTCCGGTCGCGATCGAAGGCCATGCCTTGCGGCCGCCCGAGAGCGGAGAAATAAGTCTCCACCTCTCCCCGCGGCGAAATTCGATAGATCGAATCCAGGCATCCGATGGTGGGACCGGAGACGAACAGGGATCCATCCGCATCGAGCGCAAAATGATACGCGGAGACGCTCGCTTCCAAGGTCGCAAAGACGGACGCGTGGCGATCCATTCCAATTTTGAAAATGGCGCCGTTGCGGTCGCCCACAAAAAGATTGTCATCAGCGTCAAAAATAATTCCGGTCGCGACGCCCAAGCCTTTGGCGTAGATTTC
>CAZIDA010000427.1:0-3555 GCA_964537865.1 uncultured Acidobacteriota bacterium | reverse complement strand
GACGTCTAAATTGTGTTCGATGATCAACAGCGACGCCTTCGCTTCAATGAGCTTTTGGAAGGCGCGAAGCAGTTTGTTGATGTCGTCGAAATGGAGGCCGGTCGTGGGTTCGTCGAAAATATAGAGGACCGACTGGCTGCTGGCCTGCGCGAGATGCGCCGCCAATTTCACGCGCTGCGCCTCGCCGCCCGAAAGCGTCGTCGCGGATTGCCCCAGCCGGATGTATCCCAGTCCCACATCGTCGAGAATCTTGAGCTTCTTCAGAATCTTTGGGTAGTTCGAGAAGAACGTGAGCGCCTCGCGGACCGTCATCTGAAGAACGTCATAAATGTTTTTGCCTTTGTACTTGACGTCCAGCACCGAAGCCTTGAAGCGCCGTCCTTTGCACTCCTCACAAACCAATTCAACGTCGGCAAGAAATTGCATCTCGACGGTCACGCGACCGTCGCCCTCGCAGGTTTCGCAGCGTCCCCCGGGAATGTTGAAAGAGAAGTGGCCGGCGTGCAAGCCGTGCTTCTGCGCTTCCGGAGTGGCGGCAAATACTTCCCGGATGGAATCGAAGGCCTTGATGTAAGTGATGGGATTGGATCGCGGCGTGCGGCCAATGGGCGCTTGATCGACCAGCGCCACTTCTTTAACGTTCTGCCAACCTTCCACACGATCAAAGCAGTGTTGTTGAGGTTTCTCGCCGCGAAACTCGCGATAGGCCTCGAAGATAATGTCGTGAACCAGCGTGGACTTGCCCGATCCGGAAACCCCGGTGATCGTCACAATCATTCCCAACGGAATGGAGAGATCGAGGTGCTTCAGATTGTGCATGCGGGCGCCGAAGATCTTCAAAAACTTTCCAGTCTGCTTGGCGCGCTGGCGGGGCACGGGGATTCGGAGATCACCGGACAAATATCGACCCGTGAGAGATTGGGAATCCCCGAGCAGCCGAGAAAAGTCTCCTGAAAAAACGACGTTCCCGCCAAGCTCGCCGGCGCCGGGGCCGAGATCCAAAATATGATCGGCGGACTTCATCATCTCCGCGTCGTGCTCCACGACCACAACCGTGTTTCCCAGATCGCGCAAATTCCGCAAAAGGCCGATCAATCTTTGGGAGTCGCGCGGATGCAGGCCGATGGAGGGCTCATCGAGGATGTATAGCGTCCCAACCAGGGACGATCCCAACGAAGACGCCAATTGAATGCGTTGCGATTCGCCTCCGGAAAGCGTGGACGCCAGCCGATCCAGGGTGATGTAATGAAGCCCCACTTCAAAAAGGAATTTCAGACGTCGCCGAATTTCTTCGAGCAGCTTGCCGGCGATGGCGGTTTGCGTGGGTGTCAATTGAAGCGCCGCGAAGAAGTTGTGCGCCTCGGCGATGGTCATCCGGTTGATTTCGGTCAGCGCTTTGCCGCCGATTTTCACGTCGCGAGCCTCCGCGCGCAGTCGCGTTCCATGGCAATCGGGGCACACCGAGTATCCGCGGTAGCGGCTCAAGAAAACGCGCACGTGCAGCTTGTATTTCTTCCTCTCGAGAGATTGAAAGAAGCCTTTGATCCCAGGGAATCGCCCTTGACCGTTCAAAATGATTTCCTTGTGGGTCTCCGACAACCGCGCGTAGGGAACATTCAAAGGAATGCCTTTTTCTCGCGCCAATTTTCGAAGTTCGACCAAAGGATGTCGGTATTGTGGTTTGGTCCAAGGATCGATGGCCCCTTCTTCAATGGACTTGTTCTTGTCGGGGATGACGAGATCCGGATCGAAGTCAATGGTGTTTCCGAATCCTTGACATCGCGGACAGGCGCCATAAGGATTGTTGAAGGAAAATAACTGCGGCTCCGGCTCGGCATATTGAATCTTGCAGCGCTTGCACCCGAATCGTTCACTGAAACTGATTGGAGAGTCTTGCTGTGAGCTCGCCGCGCTCGACCGCGGGTCGTTTCCCGATGCTGAATTAGCGCCGGCGTCGGAAGGCGTCTCGACGATTTGGATGGTGGCGTCGCCCCTGCTCTCCTTGAAGCAGGTTTCCAAAGAGTCGACGAGACGTTGGCGGATGTCGGGTTGAATCGTCAGCCGATCGACCAGGACGTAGATAGGGCGATCAAGCCGAAGATCGATGAGTGATTCCGGAGTTGAGAATTCGAATGTTCGTCCATCTTGAATCAGACGGGTGAACCCATGCTTTCGAAGCTCCGAAAGACTCTCTTTGATAGCGGTATCTTGAGCGGCGCCGGTCTTGGATTTCTTCGCACGAGCCGGCTTGGATCCATCAGCTTTCGGCGCGCCGAGAGCGGCTCGCACGGGAAAGAGAACATAAAAGCGCGCTCCTTCCGGCCATTTCATCAACGTGTCAGCGACCTGTTCCGGCGTGTCCTTTTGAACGCGTTGGCCGCACTGTCGGCAAAAAGTTTCTCCGATTCGCGCGTACAGCAGCCTCAGAAAGTCATAAACCTCAGTCGTGGTGGCGACGGTGGACCGCGGATTTCGCGTCATGGCCTTTTGCCGGATCGCGATAGCCGGCATGATGCCGTCGATGCCATCGACATCGGGCTTTTCAATTCGTTCCAGGAATTGTCGGGCGTAGGCGGAAAGGGATTCGATGTAGCGGCGCTGTCCCTCGGCATAAAGAAGGTCGAAGGCCAGCGAAGATTTTCCGGAGCCGCTTACCCCAGTGACGACCGTAAGGCTGTTGTATGGAATTTCGAAAGAAATGTTCTTGAGGTTGTTGACGCGAGCCCCATGAACGCACAGGTTAATATTTGGCTCCATCCGGCTCCCGGCTCCGACACTGCCCAATTGAACGCTTCGCGTCTCAGTCGGGCTCAAACCAAAACCCTCAAACCTTCAATTATAGGGGGAAGGGAAGCGCCTGTCAAAGACGAGTTACATTGTCGACTTCTACCACTTCATTCGGAAAGGCTGGTATCCTTCGCCGACATCGAACAACTTGGCCAAGTGGGTCGCTGGTTGTTCAAGAATGATCGAAGGAGGAATGTGCTGCGAATGCCAACGAATTTTCTTGGCCCAGCCGTTCGAGAACCCCGTCGCGAGTTGGAATCGGGATCGAGTCGATAGGAGACCTTTGGAGTTTGTTTCTGGTTTAAACCCGCGCCCCAGCATGGCAAACACAAACCTATCCGCAAAGGGCGCTCTGAACTCCTCGATCAAACCAAACACCAAGCTGCCTTGGTCGCGTTGAGCGCCGTGCATCAGTCCAAAGTAAGGATCCAGGCCCGCTTTGACGATGGCGCGCCACACTTCTCCGTAGAGCATTCCGTAAACATAATTGATGGTTTGATTGA
The DNA here is from genome assembly GCA_964537865.1 of uncultured Acidobacteriota bacterium. Lineage (GTDB taxonomy): Bacteria > Acidobacteriota > Terriglobia > JAIQFV01 > JAIQFV01 > CAZIDA01. Next base: position 265 of record CAZIDA010000427.1, on the reverse strand, counting down.
TGGGGTCATCGGCCCCGCGTGTAATTCTCCGCTCAAAGCCATCTCCATTGGGGGCAAGCCTGGCGAGATTCTTCCAGTAGACGGCGGCGGCAAGCCCCTCGAATCCCATCGCCGAAGCGCGAATATCGCAAGAGGACGGATCAAGTGAGGTCAATTCCCCGGCCAATTCTCCGATTTCCTTTGCGGCATCGCTCAACTGAGCGGCTAAATTATAGCTAAGGCATTAAATAACTTGACATTATGTGTGACTCTCGATTAAGCTCCA
>CAZIDA010000426.1:0-3562 GCA_964537865.1 uncultured Acidobacteriota bacterium | reverse complement strand
TGATGGTGGGCGGTGAGGATCCGAAGAAGTTTCTCACGGAATGCGGCATTGAGTTTTCGATGCGCGCCTTGGGGTAATGGCGCCGTGAGCCGGCAAACCGATGCGTCGGTCGCTTCGACTCAAACGCTTTGATGCGTATTCCGCGTAATGGAAATCCCTCCGTTGGTTGTGTTCAAGCGAATCTGAAATCCGCCTTTTCCGATCCTTCCTTTCAGAGAATGTCTTCCGATGGATCCTTCCGTGGTGATTGGAAAGTCGCTATGGATGGAGCCGTTGGTGGTGCTGGCCGAGATGTCGGCGTCGAGATCCTCCGGAAGCGCCAGGCGAACCGAGCCATTCGTGGTTGACAGATGGACGTCGCCGCTCAAGGGACGAGTGAAAGCAGCGCTAACTTTTCCATTGGTCGTGGAAGCGTGCAAGCTTCCACCGATGTTTTCGGCGGTGACGGTTCCATTAGTCGTTCCCAGACGGATTTGCCCCTGCACGTCGGTGGCTTGAATGCGGCCGTTTGTGGAATTGAGAGTCACATCCGCTTTTCGCGGCACCCGCAAGGTGTACTGAACGCCGCCTCCAAAGCTCATCGTATGCGGATAGTGCGTGTTGATGGTCAGATTGTTTCCGGATTGATCGAAGGTCACTTCCAGCCGCTTCAGATTCCGTTCGGCGTCGCTCCCGTCGTACCCGTAAGCCGTTTTGACGGCAAGGACGTCGACTTTATCTTGGTCCCAGCCTTCGACGGAAATTGAGCCATTCGTATTGTGGACGGTGATGGAACACCCGGACTTCAAGTCGAAGGTCTTTGAGATTTGCTCCTCACGCTGGACTCTTCCGGCCAACATGCATGCGGATTGCGCAAACGCTAATGCACAAAGAAGTACGAGAATTACTCGGTACCGTCGGACCATGTGCTCTCTCCCTTCACGAAGGTCGTATTCTCTGGAATTTTCTAAGCGAAGCTGCCCCGAATGCCGGCCTCGGACCATGTTACTGAATCTTGATCCAAGATGGAATACGAATCTTGGAGGGAAAAGTTCCATTGAGGTCGGAAATCGCCGGCGAAATCCTCTGGAAAAACCAGCCCTCCCATAAAATCTTCGCCGAGGGGGAATCCCGCGCGGTATGATAGGAATTAATCAAGATCAGGATGCGAGGGTTTTATGCGGAGTTCGAACATCAGGTTGGGAAAAATTCTTGGGATTCAGATTGGTGTCGACTACTCCTGGTTTGTCATCTTCGTGTTGATCACTATGTCGCTTTCCACGCAATACGCTGCCCTTCATCCGGGTTGGTCCAAGGTCACTCACCTGACGGTGGGAATAGTAACCAGCCTGCTCTTCTTCGCCACAGTTCTGCTTCATGAGATGGGTCACAGCGTGGTGGCGATTCGCAAGGGGATTCCAGTCCGTTCCATCACGCTCTTTATTTTCGGTGGCGTCGCTCAGATTGCCAAAGAGCCGAAAGCCGCCATCGACGAGTTTTGGATCGCCGTGGCCGGGCCGGTGGTGAGCTTCATGATCGCCATCTTTTGCCTCTTGGCCAGCGTTGGAACGAGATCGCTCAGCGACGTTCTGACGGCTGTTTTGACATGGTTGGGTGAAATTAATCTGATGTTGGCCGTTTTCAACTTGGTTCCCGGTTTCCCTTTGGATGGAGGCCGCATCCTTCGCGCGATTTTGTGGGGATGGCGCGGAGATTTCAAATCGGCTACAAGGATCGCTTCCGGCGTGGGCCAGTTCATCGCCTACGTGTTTATCTTCGTTGGGGTGGTCATGGCGCTTCGTGGAAACTTCTTCAACGGTCTGTGGATCGGGTTCATCGGTTGGTTCCTGCTGAATGCCGCACAGCAGAGTTACCGACACGTCGCCATGAAACAATTGCTTGCCGGCGTGACCGTGGGCGACGTGATGTCGACGGATTGTCCCATTGTCTCCGGAGCAATTCCGATCAGCGAATTCGTCAACAACGAAATTCTGCGGACGGGGCAGCGGTGCTTTCTGGTGACTCAGTTCGACCGCTTGGTGGGAGTCATCACCTTGCACGAGGTGAAACAAATCCCTCAGGCGGAATGGGGATCGACGCCCATCGCGTCGGCGATGCAGCCTTTGGACCACCTGTTCATGGTGCATCCGCATGACCCACTGACCGGAATTCTCGAAAAGATGACTACCGAAGGGGTGAATCAATTACCGGTGGTCGACGAGGGAAGACTCGTAGGTGTGTTGGGGCGTGACCGACTCTTGCAGCTTATCCAGGCGCGGCTTGATTTGGGATGAATTCCTCCTTCTCCATTGCCGTTGCGACGCCGTTTATCTGCGAGAATTGAAAAGAATCGAGCGGTACTCTTTTATCAATGCCTTCGTTATGGGGCCGACGCTGCCTGACCCGACCGGGAAGTGATCGATCTTAAGGACCGGCAGGATATCCATGGTCGTGCCCGTAAGAAAAACCTCGTCCGCCTCCTTGATCTCAATGGCTGAAACGTTCCGTTCGGAAGTCGGAAATCCGAGTTTCCTGGAAAGTTCCAGAACGCAATCCCGGGTTACCCCTTTCAAAATGCGGTGGTCAGCGAGCGGGGTTGCCACTTCACCGTTTCGAACCACAAAGAGATTCGTGGCCGTGCCCTCCGTCATTATCCCGTCCCTAACGAGAATGGCTTCCTTTACATTCGCCTTTCGGGCGAGATCTCGAGCCAGGACGTTTGCCAGCAAGCAAGTCGACTTGATGTCGCATCGGAGCCAGCGGTCGTCTTTAAGCAGAATGACGCCGATCCCGCGGCTGTAACTTTCCTCCGGCATTGGATGAAAATTGCGGGCTATCATGATGACAGTAGGGCGCACGTCCAGCGGATAGAGATGTGCTCTGCCTGCCACGCCGCGAGTGACTTGAATGTAAAGCGTGAGGTCATCGCTTCCTTCCTTTGCCACCATTTCCTGCGCGATTCGCTTAAGATCTTCGTCGGTCAATGCGATCGTGATTTGGACGGATTCCAAGCTCCGCCGGAGCCTGCTTAGGTGCTCTCCGAATCTAAAATACTCACCTCGAATCGCCCGGATAACTTCGTAAACGCTGTCACCGAACTGAAAACCCCGGTCTTCGATGGGGATGGTAGCAGAAGCGTAGTCAACATAATTCCCGTTCATCCACACAATTGGATTCGCCATGAAATTGTCCGATTGGCTGACTGAGTGCCTTAAATCATTGAAATGAAAGTCCAGCTATCGCGTCTCGTGATATCGGTCGGCTCTTGCTTTCGACCTTTGCCGAGAGAATTGCCTCGGTGGCCTTCCCGCTAGAAATTGTCTCGATGGCCTAACCCTCCAAAAATACCACAAGAATCGCTGGGACAGACGACTAATTTCACTGCCAACGCGTGAAAAGTGACGCGACCGGTTTGCTGTCAGTTCGAGAGCTGCGCCCAAAGGGTATTCATTCAGGTCCGCCACGAGAGGCGGAGAGAAAATTTGGCTGGCTCGCAGGTGAATCCAAACCTTCCGCCGGGGAAAATTTCCACCGGTAGGGTTCTGCTTGACTCGGAACACCATTCGTGGTAGAGTCACCGGAA
>CAZIDA010000425.1:0-3569 GCA_964537865.1 uncultured Acidobacteriota bacterium | reverse complement strand
CCTTTTTGTTGACCGTCTCGTTCGTCTCTCCGAAGAACTGCCGACGCTCCGAATGTCCGATGATGACGTACTGCGCGCCCGATTCCGCGATCATTTCGCAAGAGACGGCGCCGGTGAAAGCGCCTTCAACTTCCCAATGGCAGTCCTGCGCGCTGAGACGGATATTCGCTCCTCCGGGAAGCCGCTCATGCAGCGACGCCAGCGCCGTGAAAGGCGCCGCCACAACTATGTCGCAATGGGAGGAATTCTTGACGAGAGGCATCAATGCATCTACAAATGCCACGGCTTGATCGATCGTCTTGTACATCTTCCAGTTTCCCGCTATGACCGGACGTCTCATAAGTTTTTCTCGATTCCTCGGCTTCGAAAATATCGGAGCGCCTGCTCAACCCCCCCCTTGAGTGAATTTCATTTTCCTTCCAGCGCTGCTACCCCCGGCAACGTAATTCCGGAAAGAAATTCCAAAGACGCGCCGCCGCCCGTGGAGATGTGCGTGATCTTGTCGGCGACGCCGGAGCGTTTGACCGCGGCCACGGAATCGCCGCCGCCAATCACCGTGGTTCCTCGGCATTCCCCCATGGCGCGCGCGACGGACATTGTTCCGTTGGCAAACGGCTGCATCTCGAAGACGCCCATCGGGCCGTTCCAAAAAACCGTTTTGGCGCCGCGAATTTTCTCGCTGAACAACTCGACTGTTTGGGGACCGATGTCGAGTCCCATCCATTCGCTTTCCATTTGGCTCACCGGTGAAATCTTGGTCTGCGCCGACTCGTCGAGCTTGTCCGCGAGCACGTGATCCACGGGAAGAAGCAGGCTGACCTTGTGCTCCTCGGCGGTCATCATCAACTGCTTCGCGAGATCGACCTTGTCCGGCTCGACCAAGGACTTCCCCACCGCCATATCTTTTGCCAAGAAGAACGTGTACGCCATGGCGCCGCCAATCAGGAGCGCGTCAACGCGAGGCAACAAGTTCTGAATCACTTCGATTTTGTCTGAAACTTTTGCTCCGCCCAAAACAGCGACGAACGGTTTTTCCGGGTGATGGACAAGCTTGCCGAGATATTCCAATTCGCGCTGCATGAGAAGACCGGCGCCCGCCACGGGACAGAATTGAATCATTCCCACCGTAGAGGCATGGGCGCGATGCGCCGTGCCGAAGGCGTCGTTGATGTAGACATCGCAGAGCGCAGCCAACTGCCGGGCGTATCCCGGATCGTTGGCTTCTTCTCCCTTGTGAAACCGGAGATTTTCCAACAGGCAAACTTCACCGGCCTTTAGTCCTCGCGCCATGGCTTCGACCTCCGGGCCTACCGAATCGGAAGCGAAATTCACCGGGACTGACAACAATTCGCCCAATCGAGCGGCCACCGGTCGAAGCGAATACTTCGGATTCACAACGCCTTTCGGCCGTCCCAGATGAGAGCCCAACACGAGGCGCGCTCCTTTCTCCCGGGCATACTGAATCGTCGGCAGCGATGCTTGAATCCGCGTGTCGTCGGAAACCCGCGCGGCGCTGTCGAGCGGAACGTTGAAATCGACGCGAATGAAAACGCGTTTCCCTTGGAGATCGAGATCACGAATTGATTTTGGCGCCATAGGATTCTTCCTGGAGTGGAATGGATTCAGAGGCTGAAGAGGAAGACCGAAAAATTCAGAAGCCGCCAAGGAGACCCAGAGATTGCATCAAAACTTCAGCGAGTGACCGCGCCGCCGGGATCGCACAGTTCGAGAAATTCTTGAACCGGATTCGCCGCTGCCCTTCCGCCGTCTTCAGCGAAATCTTCTTCCACCGATTAATGTCGCGCGGCGATGTATTTGACCAGATCCCGCACGCGGCAACTGTATCCCCACTCGTTGTCGTACCAAGACATGATGTGGACGAATCGATCGCCGACCACCTTGGTGTATCCGGCGTCGAAGATGGAGGAATAAGAATTTCCCCGGAAGTCGACCGAGACCAACTCCTCCTCGCAGTACTGAAGAATTCCCTTCATCGGGCCGGCGGCGGCAGCCTTCATCGCTGCATTCACTTCCGCGGGGGTTGTCGGTTTCTCCAGTTCACAAACCAAATCCACCACCGAGACATTGGGCGTGGGAACTCGCATCGCGATGCCATCCAACTTCCCTTTCAATTCCGGGATGACCAGGCCGATCGCTTTAGCGGCTCCGGTGGACGTGGGAATGATCGAGACGGCAGCCGCGCGAGCGCGACGCAAATCTTTATGCGGAAAATCGAGCGTCACTTGATCGTTGGTGTAGGAATGCACCGTCGTCATGAAGCCGCTGGCAATCTTATAATTGTCGTTCAGCACTTTGGCCACCGGCGCCAGGCAGTTCGTCGTGCAGGAAGCGTTGGAAACGACGTGATGCTTCATGGGATCGTAACTCTTCTCGTTCACTCCCAACACGATGGTTTGATCGACGTTCGCGCCCGGCGCGGTGACAATGACTTTGCTGACCGTGCCGCGCAAGTGCTTGCGGGCTTCTTCCCCCTTGGTAAACTTCCCGGTCGATTCCACTACCATCTGAGCGCCGTATTTCGTCCAATCGATGGCTTCCGGGTTTTTCTCCTTGAGGACTTGAATTGGTTTGCCGTTGACCACGATATGGTCGTCGCCAAAACTGATATCGGCCGGACATATTCCCAACAGCGAGTCGTACTTCAACAAATGCGCCAGCGTTTTCGGGTCCGTTAAATCATTCACCGCCACAAATTCAATCTCGGCGTCTCCCAGCGCAGCTCGGAGCAGATTGCGACCGATGCGACCAAATCCGTTGATTCCAACCTTCAATGCCATAGGGCTCCACCTCCAGAATAATCTTTAATAAGTGCGCTTCTTCGAAAGAAAGCGCCGATAATTGGCGTCTTACCACCTCCATTGGCTTCCACGCAGGTAGGCAAGAACGATGAGTGTACTTGGCGCTATTGCCTCAAGTCAACAGGTTAAAGCGCCTGCCGGGCGATAATGGCCTGATCGAAATGGCCTGTTGCCGGCGAAGGGAAATCAATTTCGCGACTTGTCCGGATCACAATTCTTCGACTTCCAGGGCCGCCCATTCGTCATAAAGCCGGTTCAGGTTTTCGGTTAAGGTTTGATAGCTTTCGCTGAGGGATTTGATCTGTTCGGGATCCGAATAATTGGCGGAGTCGGCCAATCGCGTTTCCACTTCTCGAAGTTCCGCCTCCACCTGGCTGATTTCGTCTTCCACGCGCGCCAGTGTTTGAACTCGCGCGCGCTCGCGATTGGTGTTTGGATTTCGCGGCCGCTTCCTCTTTGCGGAATCCAGTTCCGGAACATCGCTCAGGCTCAGCCGCTTCCCCACTTTCTCGTCGCGCTTCTTGACGCTTGAAATAGCGCCGTCATCCGGCGCCGCCGAAGTTCTTTCCTTCGCGGCCACAAAGTCGGAATACGATCCATCGACAATTTCCATGGCGCCGTCGGCAAAGACCAGCAACTTCGTTACCAACCGCTCCAGCAAGAACCGATCGTGCGTGACGACAAGCAGCGTTCCGTCGTACTCGGTGAGCGCTCCCTCCAAAGCCTCGCGCGAAGCCAGATCCAAGTGAT
>CAZIDA010000424.1:0-3575 GCA_964537865.1 uncultured Acidobacteriota bacterium | reverse complement strand
GGGCGTATATCACAACTGGGCTAGTTGTACAAGTTGTTTTCTAACGAGCCCTAACGAGACAGCGCGTCACCCGGCAGCGTGTTCCCCAGCGCTGATCGGGTGCACGCGCGGGTCAGGCAGCAGAGCAATCCGCGTCTCCTTACGACCCGGACCCGCCCCCTCCGGCTAGCAAGAAGCTGTTTCATTGTTATTCGACCGTGGCTGAGCGCGACGGCTTCACGTTGGAACATTGCAAAGTCGTGGAGGCCTGGCCCAGTAATGACCAGCAGCAGTCGTCCACGATCGTTGATGTAAGCGTCTGTGATTCGATAGCCTCGCTCGCGGAGGCGCTCACTCAGTTCTTCGGTCGGTCGATGTTTGGGCTTGTTCATTCATCCTCCTTCCCGGCAAGAGCGGAGCGGGAAACGGACGAATCAGCTTCCTCGTCGAGCCTCGAGGCCCGACTGGGCACCCCCAAGACGATGTACACGAAGCCACGATAGTAGAGATTGAGGGCCACCAGGGCGTAACAGAGGAGAACGAAAGCGCCGATGCCAATTGCACGGGCATATGAGGCTACCCAAGCGACTGGTGTGAAGGTCCATGCGATGATCTTGGTGGTGCTCGGGAGTTCGAGGCTCTCAAGAGCGATGCACCACCCATACGTGCTGGCTCCCAGTTGTTGCTTCAGCCAAGTAGCGGCTCCCTGGGTGTCCATCTCGCCGTAGGTTTGGGGATCACCGCGACGCAAAAACCGGGCAACCTCTTGCGGATGGGCTTCGAGGCTGCTGGAGCACATGACATCATGTTCAGAAAAATGAAGGGACTCAACACGCTCCGAGTCTGCGAGCACACCGACACGGCCCAAACCCATGAACGACGGCACAGAATTCGCTAGCGTTGGATGACTTTGAGTATATCTTGCGAGAGTGTCGATCACGCGGACGTTCTGCCGAAGTGGGATTGGGTCGCTGAACCATTCGACGATGGCAATCAAGAAGACAAAGAGTGACGAGACAACGAAAAACACCTTCGACAACCGATGCCACCAGCGGTTCTCAAGACCTGGATATCGCTTGACGCCGAGGACGGCTCGCAAGATTTTTTGCATCATGGAGTGCTCCTTCCCGCTTCACTAATGCTGCCTAACGTCAGGGCTGAGCCGCGGCACCTCCATGTTCACGCGCACCGTCGGCTCCAGCCCGTGTTAGGCGGCTTCATTCGATCTGACCTTGTGCTCCGTCCTCTTGAGGCGCAGGAAGCGTCCGCAGTATCTGGCTCTTGAGGCGGTGGAAACGCCTCTGTGCCGTGTGGTATCCCTCTTCATCGAACTCGGCCGACAGTTCGCACGCGCCAAGAATACGCCGATGGTATTCCGCGCGGGCTTCTGGATCGTAGTCCTTCGTAATGAGGTCGCCGCCGCCAGAAACCGAGTGCCGTGTGCCGATCAAACTGCGCAACACTTGGACGTCGCCAGCGGGGAGCCCGCAGGCCTCCATCACCGCAGCAGTTCTTTCTGTGACGCAGAAGTGGGCCTTGAGGATAGCGCGTCCGTGATCAGTCCAGCTCAACACAGCCTGGTAGACGCTTTCGCCCAACAGAGATTCTGCCTGCCGCGCAAAAGCGCGCGCTCTCGCCGAGTATATGTCGATCTGATTGATGTAGTCGACATCGCCTCGACTGACATGCATGACAGCGTGGTCGAACTCCATTAACGTGGCGTTCAACTCGTCCAGCGCGTCAAGCCTCTTTTTGTGCCGCTCTTGAACAAACTCGAGTTGCTTCTCATGGCGCGTCGCCTGTGTCTGGAGGCGATGTTCAAACACCTTCAATCTTCGCCCGAGGATGTGACCGTACAGCCCCATTCCCAATACGCCCACGACTGCAAGGAGTATGGCCACCCATGCGGGCAACTGCGCTCGGAGCAAGAGATCCAAGAGGCTCATTTGAATGTCGTCTCGCTTGCCGCCTAACGGTCGGCATCAGGATTTGCCGCGGCTTCGAGGCAATATCCTGGATGCCGTTGTTCGGCGGTGCTCCGTTATCGGATCGACTGTGTCGAGAAACGGAAACCGGTTGAAGTCCGTGTCTCTTGTGTAAATCGTCTTGATCCCATTCTCTCTCATCAGGATCGCGGTATGTGCGTCAAAGACCAGATTGCCGGAAATTCCGGGGACATCGGCGAAGACTTCAGTTGCCACATGGCGATGTCGGTCCGTCTCCGCCAAGAGCCGTAGGCTCGGGGAGGCAAATAGAGCATCGAGAAAAAGCCATGCCTGGGATGCCGAGAAGGGACGATTTAGAACGCGTGGATGGGTCACCACTCGAAGAAACTCATATACAATACCCCATGTTAGATACCAAGGCGTTGTCTGCGAACGCCACTGTTGGAGCAACGCGCGACATCGCGCGTGGTCTGGTGAATCCATGTCCGCGCCATAGATCAGGATGTTTGTGTCCACAACGAACATGCCTAACCTCCCATCACGTCGTACAGGGCATCACGGTTGGCAACGTTGACCCGCGGTCCGCCACCACGAAATTCCGGTAACGGCGGCAACTTGGCCCCTCGTTGTACCGGTTCGATAATCGTTCGCAATGCTGCTTCCACCATCTCGGACATGGTCTGTTGGCGACGCGCGGCCTCACGTTTAACCTCACGCATGGTCACATCGCTGATGTTGAGTGTTGTTTTCATATGGGTAACCATATCTTACATATGGAATACCGTCAACTGGTTTCTTTTCTTCTTTCCGGCCGAACAATAATTAGATTGATCCGCATAAGATGCGGAAGTTTGGTTTCTTGTCCGCATAACATGCCCTCGAATTTCTTGCCGAAGACATATTAGCTCTTTTGCCTTCAGTTCCTTGCTTCCTGCCGGCGATTTGTCACGGCATCTTATGCGGATCGGCATAACAAGCCTCCTCGGTCCCCTCAAAGCCCGTCTACCGGACTGCGGACTCCAGCCGGCCCACGATTCAGAACGTGGGTATCCGCCACGGCGCATCGCGGTCTTTGAATCAAAAGCTCTTGAAACAGGAGCGATCACGAAGCCATCCATTCGCCGGGGGAACGATCAAGACTCTAAGCAGAGCCGGAATACGCACGCAATATACGCCCGCCGAAAAGCACGGTCAAGGGAGGATCGGCATGTCAATTACATCCATGTGAAAAGAGTGTCGCCCCATAAGAGGGGCCACGCTCAACCGTCCGCCAATACGTCGTCAAAATCATTCACCCATCCAGGATCGAGCTCGCGGTACGCCGGGCATATTCATCGCAAACACCATCCGGACAGATTCACAAACGGAGAACCGTTCCCGCCGCACCAGCCGCCCACCTCGGCGGGCGGCTTGCTCTCCTCAGCCCGCTCCTTTAGGGGCGGGAAAAGCGGTACCCTTCATTCAAGAGATGTATGGTCTCAGCCCCGTTCACGGGGCTTGGGTTTTTGTTCCGCCGATTCATCGACGGTTTCAGTGTCGCCCCATGAATGGGGCTGATTATCGACCCAGTTGTTGGCTTTTCGTTCCCGCCCATGAGAAGGTGTGAAAAAATCGGCTCGCGACCATTTTTCAACAGCGTAACCCGATGAA
>CAZIDA010000423.1:0-3576 GCA_964537865.1 uncultured Acidobacteriota bacterium | reverse complement strand
GTCCTGCGCGAGGCGCTGTGTCACGGCCATCAGCCGGGAAACGGCAAGACCATTCGCGAGTGGGTCGAAAGCCAGGGCATCGAAGTGTACGAAATGATGGGCGCGTCTTTCCGGCAGCTCATGCTGAATGAATTTTGGGAGAAGGGCGAGCCCCTGGCGCCGGAGAAAGTCGAAATGTATCTCATGGCGTGTTACGACCTGGATCGATTCCGGCGGTTTGTGTTCGACACGCGGTTTCTGCAGTTGTTCGACATCGAGGAGACGCGCATTGAGGCCATGGCCTCGGACGACGTCGAGCTCCTCGATTTTGCCATGCAATGGCTCCGCTACTGCCTGTTCAACGAGAAATCGATGCGCCTCAAGAAATCGGTCTCGGAATCCCCAAAGGTTTCGGCGCTGGAGCCCGCGCTGGCGACTATGACTTCAAAGTAGGTTCATATGACCACGGTTTCAACTTCTATTAATAATGAGGACAAAAGAATCCTCGTGATCGGCGGGGGCGTCGCGGGAATAACCGCGGCCATCGAAGCGGCGGAAGCAGGATGTGAAGTGATTCTGGTGGAGCGTTCCGCTTCGTTAGGCGGCCAGGCGCTCCGCTTCAATCTCTATTTTCCCAAGCTCTGTCCGCCGAGCTGTGGGCTGGAAATCAATCTGAAACGGATCAAGAACAATCCTCGGATCACGATATTAACGATGGCGGAGCTGGAAGCGCTCACTGGCTCACCGGGCGACTATCAGGCCATGGTCAAGATCTCACCGCGCTTTGTGACGGAGGCGTGCACCGTGTGCGGCGATTGTCTCAAGGTTTGTCCGGCGGAAAGAGAAGACGAATTCAATTATGGCATAGCGAAGACGAAGGCGATCTATTGGCCGCACAAGATGGCCTTTCCGGCGCAGTACGTCATCGATCGCGAGGCTTGCAAACCGGGTTGTGCCGCCTGCGTGGAGACGTGTCATTACGGGGCGATCAATCTCAACCAAGAGGCGGTGAAGAGAACATTTCGCGTGGCCGCGGTCGTGGCGGCGACGGGTTGGCAGCCGTACGACGCGCACAAACTCACGAATCTTGGATTCGGAAAGCTGCCCAATGTCGTAACCAACGTCATGCTGGAGCGCCTGGCGTCGCCGGGCGGGCCCACCAGCGGCAAAATTCTGCGGCCGTCCGACGGCGCGGCGCCGCAAACCATCGCGTTTGTGCAATGCGCCGGTTCGCGCGACGAGAATCATCTGCCCTATTGCTCCGCGGTGTGCTGTTCCGCGTCGCTGAAGCAAACCACCTATCTTCGCAGTCTTTATCCGGACGCCGAAATCAGCATTTTCTACATCGACCTCCGAACGCCCGGCCGCTTGCAAGACTTTTGCGACAAGGTGACCGCGGACGACAAACTGAAACTCATCAAGGGAAAGGTGGGGAAGATTGAAGAGGACGCCGCCACGCACGATCTGCTCGTGACCTCGGAAGAGGTGATGGCCGGAAAGAAATCGACACGGCGGTTCAACATGGTGGTTTTGGCGACAGGCATAACGCCGCAAACCACCGGGCTGCCGCCCGGCTTTAAGACGGACGAATTTGGATTCCTGACCAACGGCACACCGGGCCTGTACGCCGCAGGGTGCGTCAAGCGACCCGATGAAGTCTCCGCCAGTATGCGGGACGCCACGGGCGCTGCGCTGAAAGCTCTGCAATGCGCCGTAAGGAGCGTCCATCATGGATAAAAAAATTGGAGTTTACCTGTGCGGCGGCTGTTCCATCGGCGAGTCCTTGGATATGGACGGACTCGCGAACGTGGCTCAGAAGGACTGCCACGCTGTCGTGTGCCGGACTCACTCATTTCTTTGCGGCGAAGAAGGGCTCGGTCTGATTCGGAAAGACATTGCCGACGGCGCGGCGAATGCAATCGTCATTGCCGCCTGTTCTTCGCGGATGAAGACGGAGGCGCTTCAATTCGATTCCGGCGTCATCATGGATCGCTTGAATTTGCGGGAGCACGTTGCGTGGAGCCACACGCCCAACGACGAAGACACGCAGATGCTGGCGGAAGATTATCTGCGGATGAGCGTCGCGAAAGTTCAGAAGATGGAGCCGTTGGAGCCGCTCGCGGACGCCATTTCCAAAGCGATTTTGGTGGTGGGCGGCGGCGTCACCGGCATCACCGCGGCGCTGGAGGCGGCCGCCGCGGATTACGAAGTCGTCTTGGTGGAGAAGTCGCCGCAACTCGGGGGCGCGTTGGCGGGAATCAAGAAACACTATCCCACGCGCGCGCCTTACACCGAACCGGTCGAGACCGGCCTGGCTTCAAAGATCGAACAGCTCACTTCCAATCCCAAGATCACTGTGCACACGTCCACGACCATTCTCAAGACGGAAGGTCAGCCGGGAATGTTCGACGTCACGCTGAAGAACTGCAACCAAACGTACTCGCACCGGGTCGGCTCGATCATTTTGGCGACCGGGGCGAAGCCGTACGATGCCACGAAGCTGGCGCATCTCGGATACGGCGCCTCACCGGACGTCGTCACCAGCGAGCAGTTCGAATCGATGGTGGCCGAAGGGCGGTTGGTTCGTCCCTCCGACGGCAAGGCCATCGAGAGCGTGCTGTTCATTCAGTGCGCCGGCTCGCGCGACAAGGACCATCTGCCGTATTGCTCGTCCATCTGCTGCATGGCCACGTTGAAGCAAGCCGATCTGATTCATCGGCAAAGCCCGCTCACGAAGGTTTATATCGTTTATCGAGACATCGTCACGCCGGGCCAATTCGAGAGCTATTACCTCAAAGTTCAAAATCATCCCGCTACCTTTCTCATGAAAGGCAATGTGGCCGGCGTTCACAACGGCGACGGCGGCAGGCTTCACGTCGAAGTGAAAGACACGTTGTTGAGCGAAGACCTGCGCGTTCCCGCCGACGTGGTGGTGCTGGCGACGGGCCTCGTCCCCAACGCCCCGGACAACGACGCCATTCGCGATTTGCGCGACGCCCAAGCGCGCGTCGCCCGCAACGAGTCGGAGACGCAGCGGATCGAAGCGGAGAAGGTGGTCGAGAAGCTGCATTGCCACGAAGGCACGGAGGTTCTGAATCTATCGTATCGCCAAGGCCCGGATCTTCCCGTGTTGCGGCACGGCTTTCCGACTTCCAATTTTGTGTGCTTCCCCTACGAAACGATGCGGACCGGAATCTACACGGCGGGCGCCGTGCGAGCGCCGATGGATTCCACGCGCGCCGAAGAGGACGCCCTCGGCGCGGTGATGAAAGCCATTCAAAGCGTGGAGATGGCGTCGCGCGGGCAAGCGGTGCATCCGCGCGCCGGCGATCTTTCGTATCCCATCTTCGCGCTGCAACGATGCACGCAGTGCAAGCGCTGCACGGTGGAGTGTCCCTTCGGCACGCTCGACGAAGACGAGAAAGGAACGCCGAAATTCAATCCCTATCGCTGCCGGCGCTGCGGCGTGTGCATGGGCGCGTGTCCGGAGCGCATCATTTCGTTCAAGAACTATTCGGTGGACATGATCGCCGGCATGATCAAGGCCATTGAAGTGCCGGAAGAGGACGAAGAGAAACCGCGCGTCCTCCTCTTCAT
>CAZIDA010000422.1:0-3577 GCA_964537865.1 uncultured Acidobacteriota bacterium | reverse complement strand
GGCGGGCGAAAGAAACCTGGGAATGGCCGTGCCTTTCTTCAATTTTCTGCGCAAGCCCATCACGGCGGGTACGCGTTCGCCGAAACGAGGCAACAATGCCAACGGGGACACGGCCAACGGCAATTTAAGCGATCCTTCATGACTAAATCAATTGTGGAAGAGACCGGCCAGAATGGAGAGAGCAGCGCTTCGAACCATTCGAAGAAGAGCCTTCAATACGAAGATGCGCCGCGTCAGTGGTCTCGCTGGCAACACGTTCAAATTTGGCTGGCCGCGCACTTGGGTTACTGGCTGATCTACTTGGTGGGGAAAACGCTGCGCTTTGAGGTCCGCGGCAGAGAGAATCTGGACGCGATCTATGAGTCCGGGCATCGCGCCATCTTCACGTTGTGGCATAACCGGATTTTCGCGGGGACGTGGTTCTTGCGCCATCGCGGGATCGTCGTGATGACGTCGCAAAATTTCGACGGAGAGTACATCGCCCGATTTATTCAGATGCATGGTTACGGCGCGGCGCGAGGCTCCAGTTCCCGCGGAGGCCTGAGAGCGCTGGTGGAAATGGCGCACTGCCTGCGCCGCGGCGTGGACGTCGCCTTCACCATCGACGGCCCGCGTGGGCCGCGCTACCAAGCCAAGGTCGGCCCCGTCCTGCTGGCTCGCAAGACCGGTCAGGCCATCTTTTGTCTCAATCTTTCGTGCGAAAAGAAATGGGTCCTTCGTGGAAGCTGGGATCAATTTCAAATTCCCAGACCCTTCAGCCGCGTTCTGGTCGCCAAAGCGCCGGCCATTTACGTCGATGCCAACGCCAGCGAAGAGGACGTGCAACTCAAGCTCGCCGAAATGCAGCGAGTCCTCGATCAATTGCGCGAAGAAAGCGACGCGTATTGGGTGCGCTCGAGAACAGGCTGAAGACACCCTCATCACGGCTCCTCGCAAATCTTCCCAGCCGCTCAACGGCAGGTTGGAGAATTGCCGGAATCACGACGTTCCAGACGGGCTTCCCCATCAACGTGTATGACACCGGCCTGAGGGGTCTGGACTGCACGTACTATAATTATTACGCGTGTCCGGATCGGCCTAACATTGTTGCGCCAATGCAGTTGGTTGATCCTCGGACCAGCAGCTTCACGACTCACGTCACCGGAATGTCTTCCATTTCCCGCGATCATTATTTCTTCAACCCCGATGCCTTCCAACGCGCGGCTTATGGGGCTGTTGGAAACGCGGGTCGGAACAACTTCCACGGAATGGGAATCAACAACTTTGATTTCTCTTTGATGAAAGACACCAAGCTCACAGAGACGACTCGTATCGAGCTGCGCCTTGAATTCTTCAATTTCTTCAATCACACGCAGTTCGGCGCGCCCACATCGAACATCAACTCGGCAAACTTTGGGCGCACGCTTTCGGCGAGAGATCCTCGGTTCGTTCAATTGGCGGCGAAGTTCTACTTTTAAAACACCGCCTTTGTTGAGTTCCATTCAGCGCTTCGGCTCATCTTTCGAGCCGGAGCGCTTTTTTTAGTGTGCCGAGCATGTTCGACAGTTTGGGGGTGAAAGTCCCCTTCACAACCTGATGGAGGTGAAGTGATAGCGAAGCGCAAGGGCGCTCCGGCGACGGAGGGTCTGAAGGAAGCGTAGAGCAAAAGCGCGAGCCGATGGACAAGAACCGGATAAGAGGCAAGCGGCGCCGGGCGAGCGGGCTAAGGATCGCAAAGCCCATATCCATCAAAGGCACGGGTTGTAAATTCGGCGGCTGTGCGCGGAAGGCGGTCGAACTTACCTCGGGAGATCTGCCGTTGGTCTCGGAGTCGAGACTGAGGATCGAGTGATCGGTCCTGACCGGGCGGCAGAAGTCAGCAGAGGGCAAAGTAGCCGGAACAGGCGAAGGCCCGAACGGTCCCCGCAAGGGGTTAAGGGGAGCGGTGAATAAGCGGCGCGACTCATGAGCGACAAGCGGCAGAAAACCCAGAGGAAGCTGGCCTTCATGGAGGAGAGTAGGAGTGAAGCTCCGAGGACCACCAGGGAAGGGACCGAATCGCTCCGGGCGGAGCGCAGGGCCGAAAGCCCGGCCATTGGCGAAGCGTTGAGGGAAGCAGTCTGCGAGCGGGAAAACTGCAAGCAGGCGCTGGCCCGAGTCAGGGCGAATAAAGGGAAGCCCGGCGTGGACGGGATGACCGTTGAGCAGTTGCCGGGATTTCTGAAACAGCACTGGCCAGCCATACGGGAACAGCTGCTGAACGGGACCTACGAACCGCAACCGGTGAAGCGGGCAGAAATCGCGAAGCCGGACGGGGGGATGCGAAAGCTGGGCATCCCGACGGTGCTGGATCGGATGATCCAGCAGGCGGTACCGCAGGTGCTGCAAGGCCGCTGGGATCGGACGTTTTCCGAACACAGCTACGGGTTTCGGCCCGGGCGCTCGGCGCATCAGGCGGTGGAACAGGCGCAGCGGTATATGGCCGAAGGCCATCGCTGGGTGGTGGACCTGGACTTGGAGAAGTTCTTCGACCGGGTCAATCACGACCAACTGATGAGTAAGATCGCAGCACGGGTCAGCGACAAGCGTTTGCTCAAACTGCTCCGCGGGTTCCTGCGGGCCGGGGTGCTGGAAGGCGGGTTGGTGAGTCCGGGGGATGAGGGGACGCCGCAAGGCGGACCGCTATCTCCCTTGTTGTCAAACCTCGTACTCGAGGAGCTGGATCGGGAGTTGGAGCGGAGAGGTCACCGTTTCGTGCGGTATGCGGACGATAACAATATTTACGTCCGCAGCCGACGGGCGGGTGAACGAGTGATGGTCAGTATCACCCGATTCATCACGACGAAACTCAAACTCCAGGTCAATGCGCAGAAGAGTGCGGTGGCACGACCCTGGGAGCGGAAGTTTCTGGGCTTTAGTTTCACTTGGAACCAAGAACCGCGACGACGCATTGCGCCGAAAGCGGTGCTTCGATTCAAGGAACGGGTCCGGAAACTGACGCGACGGACGCGAGGGGTGAGCGTGGAGGACATGGCTGCGGAATTGGGTCGCTACCTCCGCGGGTGGGTGGGATATTTTGGCCACAGCCAAACACCCTCGGTGTTGTATCACCTTGAGGAGTGGGTCCGACACCGACTTCGGTCGGTCGTCTGGAAGCACTGGAAACGTGGGAGGGTGCGGTTTCGAGAGCTGCGCCGACGAGGGGTGAATCGTGATCTGGCGGCCCAAACCGCCGGGAGCGCTCATGGTCCTTGGCGACTCAGCCACAGCCCGGCCTTACACGTGGCTTTGCCCAACGCCTACTTCGCCTCGCTGGGACTTCCGAGATTAACGTGCCGCTGATCGCTCAACCCACCGAATCGCCGTATACGGACCCGTACGTACGGTGATGTGACAGGGAAAGCGGGCGACCGCCTACCTATGTCGATTCGGCAAGATGTCGGTCTGTGACGTGAGGCCTACTTCTTCTCTGCGCTTGCAGGAAGTCGCTGGCCGATTTTGGAATCGAACACTGCGTTTCGCAGGAATTGTTCCGTCGTCCAGGGCGGCGCGCCCCCGCCGAGATATTTGTGGAACCATTCCAGGTGCGCGGTGTAGT
>CAZIDA010000421.1:0-3589 GCA_964537865.1 uncultured Acidobacteriota bacterium | reverse complement strand
CCTGGCGGGCCTTTCACCCGCTTGGCGGGCGACCATTTCCAGGTCCCCGGCTACAAATATCTCGGCCCTACGGGCCTGCGTTAGAGCGACCCGGTAATTTTCATGGCCCTGGGTGTCCGCCGCCGCGGGCCCGCCCCGTGAGGTCACACCAATTCGCCGGCCAGCACCGTCACCGCTTGGCCCGCCAGTTTGACTCGATCGCCCGCCAAGCGAACGCGAAGCACGCCGCCGCGCGCCGACGCTTGATACGCCATCATTTCATTTTTTCCGAGACGCTTCGCCCAAAACGGCGTCAGGCAGCAATGCGCCGATCCGGTCACCGGGTCTTCGTTCACGCCCGCCGCGGGCGCAAAAAATCGCGACACGAAATCGTACTCTTTCAAAGCGGAGCGGCTGGTGACGATAATGCCGCGCACCGGTAATTTGGCGAGGCGTGTGAAATCCGGATTCAAAGTGCGCACTTCGGACTCGGACTCCACCTCCACCAAATAATCAAATTGATTCTTGCCGACGTACTTGGGCTTTGCGCCCAAGGCTTCGGCTAAACCCGCCGGCGTCTCGGAAGGCTCTTCCAATTTTACCGGGAAATCGAGTTCGATCCAATCGCCTCGCCGATCCGCGGTTAGCAGGCCGCTCTTCGTGTGGAACCGCGCCTGATCATCGGCTTTGATGTGTCCGTCCTCCCAAAGCACATGAGCGCTCGCGAGCGTGGCGTGGCCGCACAACGCAACTTCCACGGCGGGCGTGAACCAGCGAAGATTGTAGCCGTCCTTCTGGCGCACGAGGAACGCCGTTTCGGAAAGATTCATCTCACGCGCCACATTCTGCATCCACTGCTCATCGCCCGCCGGGCGGGGCAGCACGCACACCGCCGCGGGATTTCCTGCGAACGGTCGCGACGTGAACGCGTCCACTTGCACCACTCTCTGTCCCATGAATTCTTCTCCTCTCGCATGGCCGGTTTAGAAATTCACCGGAGGCGATGATGCCATCATCTCAATCCGCGCGCAAAGGCCAATCCTCCAACTCGAAATGGATTGGCCTGCTTCTCGCGTGGCGCAGAGCGGCCTGGGGCCGCAACCAAACGGAGCTCATGGTTACGTCGATGCGACCTGAAAATCTTGTCAGAAAAACAAGATTTTCGAAGCTTGCTAAGCAGAGCGGCCTGGGGCCGCAGCCGAATGGAACTCAGGGTTACGTCATTACGGCCTGCAATCTCTGTTAGGAAAACAAAATTTCGAAGCTTGCTAAGCAGACAGGAGTGTCTGCGCCATATTATTTGCCCGATGAATACCACGGCGCAGATCCCCCGCGGGGGATCTGCGCCACCACTTGTTCGCCGATCTTCTACGAGCGAATCATTGTCAAAGTCATTTTGAAGGCCTGAAGCGCTTTGACGGCATGAGGCTGGTTCGCCGGCATGATGATCGCCTCACCGGATTTCACGCGATGCGGTTGTCCGGAAATCGTGATCTCTGCTTCGCCGTCCAACACGTGAACGAACGCTTCAAAGGGAGCGGTGTGCTCGCTCAGCTCCTGACCTTGATCGAAGGCAAACAAGGTGATGTTACCCTTCTCCTTCTTGAGAATCTGTCGGCTCACAATGGAGCCGCGGTGATAGCCGACAAGACTTGCCAGGTGAAACGGACTCGCTTCGAGATTTGCGTCTTCCATGATTGGTGAATTCCTCTGACTGAAATAAATTCAAGCGCTCTTAAGAAAATGAACCGTCCGGCCATTTTAGCAGAATTGGAATCTCGGATTGAGCGGACGAAATGTCGGAAAATAGCCAAGGGCGTCTCCGCATTGAATGACCGCTCCGGCAAGCGAAACATTTTCATGACCTGCAGAGTGTGGATGGTCCATGAGCTACTGCCCCGAAAACGCAAAGACTCTTCTCAAATACGCGCTTCGTCCGGCGCCTTTTCGCGCGTTATAATTCGTCTGTTCTTTCGGACCCTCGGGCTCAGTCACATCGAAGACCGTTCTTGAGCGCCGCTGGCGCGTTTCATTCATCAATCTGACTTTCAGTCTTATGGGGCACATCATGAAAACTCACACCCTGACTCCGCTGATCGTGGTATTTCTGCTCGCCGCATTCCTATCAACTCAACCCTCCGATGCCTTCGCAAGAGAGGTCGTCGGGCCACAGAACGTTGTAAAGAACGCTCCGCCGCTTCCGCCCGCGCCTTCTCTTCTTTCACCGGCCCTTTGTGGCAGCGGAGCTTACTTGCTGCTGATGAACGGCCAGCCGGTGGGTCGCGAAGATTTCGAGATCAAGTGTCTGGCCGACGGCGGATTTTCCGGGAGCGGGCACACGCGTCTTCAAATTCCCGGCGCCACCGTCGATCTTCAGACCACGATCGATCTGAACGCCGCGGCCGTTCCAAGCCGATTCACCGGCAAAGGAATTGTCACCGGCACTCCGACGGATCAAGTACTCACCATGAAAGACGGCGTCGCCAATTTCACGATGAATGGAACGACCCGCCAGGTTTCCTACACGCCGGGCGCGTCGTTCGTCGCGCCCAACCTGTTTTATCTCACATCATTCCTGGCCGCCCGTTATGACACGGCGAAGGGAGGCATTCAGGACATCGACGTCTTCCCCAATCTGAAAATCAAGATGGAGCGCACAGGCCGCGATCAAGCTCAACCTGCCGGCATGCTCGCTCAAACCAAACCGGAAATCTTTGACCGCTACACGCTGCAGATCGGCATCATCAGCATGCTGGTTTGGTCCGACTCGCGTGGGCGCATCGCGCTGATCACCGTTCCCATGCAGAACTTTGTGGCGGTTCGCGAAGAGTATCAGGCGTACGTGGAGCCCTTGCGGGCCGCGATGTCGGCGGCGGCTAAGGCCGTCGCGCCGGATTACTCGGCGCCGCCGGACGCTCCCTTCACGGCTCAAGAGGTGACCGTGAAAGCGCAGGACGTGACGCTTGCCGGAACTCTCTTGCTTCCAAAGAAAGGCAAGCCGCCCTATCCCGCCGCCGTCATGATCACCGGATCCGGACAACAAACCCGCGACGAACCCATTCAGATTGTCGGCCTGGAAAAGTACCGGCCTTTTCGGCAGATGGCGGAGGCGTTGGCCGCCCAAGGAATCGCCGT
This sequence comes from uncultured Acidobacteriota bacterium, assembly GCA_964537865.1. GTDB lineage: Bacteria > Acidobacteriota > Terriglobia > JAIQFV01 > JAIQFV01 > CAZIDA01. Next base: position 475 of record CAZIDA010000421.1, on the reverse strand, counting down.
GTTGCGCGTGGACGATCGCGGCGTGGGCCAGTCCACCGGTTTTGAGACTTTGACGCGCGTGACGACGTTTGATTTTGCCGACGACACTCGCGCGCAGGTCACCTTCTTGCGCGCTCGTCATGACATCGACTCCAAGCGCATCGCTTTGATCGGGCACAGTGAAGGCGGAATCATCGCGCCATTGGTGGCCGCTTCCGATCCGTCCATCGCCTGCATCGTCCTGTTGGCGGGCCCCGCCAAGACCGGAGAAGCCATCGTGATGGATCAAACCGCCGACATCCTGAATCAAGAGCCTAATCTTTCGCCGGAAGAAAAATCGAAACGCCTGGCGGAGCAACAAAAGCTTCTACAAACGATCGTCGATGGAGGCGACATTTCAAAATTCCCGGACACCGTGAAGAGCGCTTGGTACAAAGCTTTTTTGACTTACGACCCTTTGCCGACGATTCGAAAGGTTCATCGACCTATTCTGATT
>CAZIDA010000420.1:0-3589 GCA_964537865.1 uncultured Acidobacteriota bacterium | reverse complement strand
CCAGCGCTCATCACGCGGCAGCGAGTTCACGCTTCATGGGCAACGCGATCGATCGTCGGTCGCGCCTCGCCGGTGGAAGGCTCACGGCTCGCCAGAATTCGATCGAGCGCAAAAAGAGCCGCGCCCAACGCTCCCATGAAGTGAGATTCGTCGCTCACGTTCAAATGCATTTTCAAACCGTCTTCCAACGCGGCCACCATGCCGATGTTTTTGGCGACCCCACCGGTGAAAGTGACTTCGTCCACAACGCCGACTCGACGCAGCAGGCCGATGGATCGCGCTGCGATAGATTGATGCACGCCGCGCAGAATATCCTCAATCTTTTTTCCCTTGCCTAACCACGACAGCACCTCCGATTCCGCGAAGACGGTGCAGGTGGTGCTGATGCGAACCGGCCGCTCCGCGCGCATGGCGGTTGGGCCGAGTTGATCGAGCGGAATATCGAGCGCCGCGGCCGCCGCGCCCAAAAATCGTCCCGTGCCGGCGGCGCACTTATCGTTCATGCAAAAATCCACAATTTCACCGGATGCGCTGACGCGAATGGCTTTGGTGTCTTGTCCTCCCATGTCGACCACGGTGCGCGTTGCGGGAAACATGTGTACGGAGCCGCGCGCATGACAACTGATTTCCGTAATCTGGCTGTTGCCAAAGGTGACACGATAGCGGCCGTATCCGGTGCCCACGACGTACTCCACGGCTTCGTCGGGCACATGGGCGTTCTGAACGGCAAGAAGATAGGCTTGTTCCGCGGCGCTCGTGACGTTGGCGCCCGTGTCAATCAGCGATCGCCCAACGATCCGGCGCTCCTCATTGATGACGACGGCCTTCGTTTGCGTGGAGCCGACGTCCACTCCGGCAGCAAAAGACATTTTCACCTCCAACCAAAAAGGGTGAGGCTTACTGCGCGCGCCGTGACTGCCGGCGCGACGCCAAGCCTTCAAAGAAAGCGTCGATGCGATTCTTCAGTTGCGCCTCCGACACCACCCGGCGATCCATCATATCGGACTCAATGAACAGGCTGGCCACGTCGCGAGCCGCCATCAGCGCGCGGCGACTGTCGGCCAGTCCGGTCGAAACCGTTCGACAACTCTTGATGGGATGGTAAACGACCCCATCGACGTGAAACGAATCGATCATGTCGAGAATGGGACGCTCCTGATAAAACATGCTGTCCATGGCGTCGCGCACGCTGATCAGGATTCCCTCGGCCAGGCTTTCGAGCGGTCGCCGAAGATCGTACTCATAACCGAGATTCGTTCCTCCTGAGGCGAACCACAGGTACGTCGAAGAAACGAACGTGCCGCCCCATTCGGTGAACAGTTCGTTGAAGCGGCGAAAGATCGGATAGCAGGGAACGCCGACAAAAATGAGGCGGTATTTTTCGTCAGTCAGCGTGCCGATGCCACGCTGCGATTTGTATTCCATCTCTTCGACGAGATGCGCGAAATACTGCGCGCCCTCCGCGCTGCCGCGAAATCCGTTGGCGACGCCGAGATAGATGGTGCCGTCGGTGACCGCGTTGAACACCGAAGGCCGGGCGCAATTCAATTCCAGAACGCGCTTCCAGCAGCGAGTCATCTCGTTGGCGTTGGCGAGCGATTCGCGCAGACGGTCGATGTCGAATCGAATCCCGGTGACTTGTTCGCACGTGCGAATCAATTCCTGAATCTGCGCTTGAACGTAACGCCGATCGTTCTCAAAATCGGAATCGCCGGGATGCGACGCCTGACCGGCGGCCCGCGTTCCCGGCACGTCCAGCGTCACCACGGGAATGTGATAGAGCCGTTCCCAAATCTCCGCCCACTTGATGTAGGTGTTGCAGGCGTTGGTGAGGACGGCCAGGGCCGGTCTGGGGATTTGTCCCATGGGATGCCGGCCGCCGCGATTCTGAAGGGCCACGTCGGCTTTCACGTAGCCGCAAATATCCGGTGAATAACCGCAGTCTTCCGCTTCGTTGAGATATTCGTGCGCCACGCGGCGCACGGCGGTTTGTAGCGAGTTGATCTCAGGAAAAACCACCGGAAGATTGAAGATGCGCAGAAGCTCCGCGAAGCTTCCCATCACGAAAACATAAGCCACCGGTGAACCGTCGCTCGACGCCCCGTTCAACTGTTCGTACCACTGGCGAAACAGATCGGCGCCTTCGCGATTCGCTCGGCCAACGAGGCCATCGACGTGTCGTTCATCGTCCATGATTCATTCCTCTGTTTAGCAAGCTTCGAAATCCATGCTTTGTGGCAAGCTATTCAGTTCACAGCTCCTAAGCATGAGCACCATCTGGCCGCGGCCCCAGGCCGCCAATGAAGAGTCGTTTTCCAAGATTGCGCGGCACCCAAGCGCCACCCCAACCCATTCGTCAACTGAACAAGATGTTTTCAACAAACGTCTCAAGCTGGATCTCAAACTGATCGAAGCTGGTCATGTTCTCCTCGAACTCACTGACGAGGTAAGGAATGCCTTCGACTTCGAGCATGCGCGTGTAGGCCACCTGTTCTTCCAAGCCGGGCTCGCACATTTTGGCGGCGGTGATGATGGCCGTGTCCGCGCGCGCTTTCCGGATGCGTTCGAGCAGCATCTTCTCCTTCGGCTTCCGCAGATCGTGCTGCACCGGGCTGTATGAAGAATTCTCGAGATAAGCATTGGCCAAACTGAGGAGGGGATCTCCGTTCGCGGGAACGTCCTCTAAGTGCCATCGCAGGCCGATGAGAAAATCGTCGTCCACGACGTAACACGAGCGCCCAATGACGCGGATCAAATCCAGCGGGGGCTGCTCGCAGAAGCCGCCTTCAAAGACGACGCGAATCTTGTCCTGGCGCTTGTGGGGGCGCTCGGCAATCATCGGCAGAACGGTTTCCAAAATTTGATTATGCTCTTCGCGCGGAATGATTCCCCCCAAGGCGACGAGGACATAAGCTTCATCGGCGGAGAGAAGCCATGGGGAATCACGCTTGATGTCGTAAAGCTTTCGCAGAAGCGTGCGGTTGCGATTGTAAATTTGAATCGAGCGTCGCAGCGCGTCGTCGGTGACGGAATGTCCGGTCAGATTTTCGAATTCGCGTTGCAATCTTGCATACTCGCCGCGCAAATACTCGCTGGCGTGAGAAGAATTGGGATTTTGAGGCAGATAAAGAATTTGGCACGGATAAGCGAAATTGCGCCCCCACACCGCGCCGAGATTTCTGGCGGCATCGCAGATGGGATGCGTCACAAAGAAATCCAGTTCGATGCGCCGGCTGAGCGCCAGCTCCAGCGAGGTTTTGAGAATGGAACAGAGATAAGAACCGAATCGAGAATCGGCCTGGGCCGATTCCACTTGAGCGCCGCGGATCTTGAGCGGCAACAAGCCGGCGGCGTGGGCAATCTCCTCCGGGAAATAGACCTGGAAATGGCCGACTACTTTTCCGCCGCGCTCTCGCCAACGGCGCACCGTCGGAAAGCTCATGTCTTCGAGCAATTCGCGGCTTTCATAGAAGATTTCATCGAGCGGCTTATGCCGCCATGAATCAAAGAGAGGTTCTGTCATGGCGCCTCCTTGCCCATGACCGTTTCTTCAACGGAGAATGCTAATTGGCACGCGCAGTTCCAAGGG
>CAZIDA010000419.1:0-3593 GCA_964537865.1 uncultured Acidobacteriota bacterium | reverse complement strand
GGTTCGCGAACATCAACCGCTTACGGTGTCCACGCCCATGGCTCTGGCCGCCGGAGACGAAATTTCGAGCGGGGGCAACGGCCGGGCGCTCATCAACCTGGGTGGCGAAAACTTCATCGGCTTGGGCCCCAACGGCCAAATGGAAATTCTTCAGTTGACCCGCGAGAAGGACGGGTCGTACAGCCTGGCTCTCAAACTGATCTCCGGAACTTTGCATGCGCACGTGCAGCAGTTGGCGGCGCACCAAGGGTCGATGCAGATTCAGATGGGCATCGGCAATCTCATCGTTCCCGGCGCCGATTTTTCCGCCACGGTGGAAAACGCCGAGACCGTGAGACTGGAAGTCGACGACGGCTTGGTCATGGTTCCCCATCAAGGAAAGGTCACTCTGGTGGAGGCCGGATATGGGGCGCGACTCACGCGCACGAACTTGTCGCCGCCGCTGATCAAATTGCCGGACATGCCCTCCTTGACCTCGCCGCGAGAAGGTCAAGCTGGGACGGCGCAGTCTTTGAAGTTCGACTGGCAGCTCCCCAATAAAGAGTCCAGCGCGCAATTCACCGTCGGTCTCGACCCGTTGCTCAGAGAAACGGTCTTTTCGAAGATCACGCGGAATCCCCAGACGTTGGATTTGAGTTCCTTGGCCCCGGGGAAATACTATTGGAGCGTCTCGACCATCTCACCGCAAGGTTTGGAGAGCGCCCCGGCGCCGAGTCGGCCTTTCATCTTGATCAGCAAATTGATTGTCCTTCCGCCGCGTCTGCACGACAGCGTGGTCTTCTTGCCGCCGGACGGCTGTCTGAAATTTTCGTGGGATGGTCCGCCGGGCCGCTATCGATTCCGCTTGGGCGAAGACGCGCTGTTTGCGCATCCCCTGGTGGATGCCGGCAACGTGGAGCGTCGAACCTATCAGGTCCGGATCAGGAAACCGGGCGATTATTTCTGGCAAGTTCAAGCGACGGAGTATCCCATCAGTTCGCCGCTCGCGAAATTGACCGTGCGAACGTACGATCAATTCCAGGACATGTTTCTTCCGGCCAACAGTGTGTGGTCGGCTCGAACCAACTACATCGACAAGCCGGAGTTCCTCAACCTCACCGGCGACGGCAAGCCCTCCATTATCGGCGTCGGCGTGTGGAGCACCCTTTATTCGATCAACGCGGAAACCGGCGCGGTTCAGTGGAAGTTTCAGGACAAGGAAAATCCCGATGCCCAACGCTACACCAATTACAGCGCCCCGCTGATTTTGAACAATCCGGCGGTGGGCTCGCCGCGGGTCATTTTCTCGAATGGCCGGAAAGACGTGGTCTGCGTGCAGGCGCAGAGCGGCGATTTGATGTGGCGCTTTAGAACTCGGGGCGACGTGTACACCACTCCGACCACGCTGAAGCTGAAGCAGCAAGAACGCCCTCTGGTGCTGTTTGTCGACACGGCCAATCGATTGTATGGCGTCAATCCGGTGGATGGGTCACAAGTGTTCGTGCGCGATCTGTCTTTGCTGGGTAAGGCGCGACACGCCCCCACGGTAGGATCGCGAGAGGGCGTCCCGCAGATCATCGTCTCCTCGGATGGCGGCAACGTGGCGGATTTTTCTCCCGATGGAACCGCGCTCTGGCGCGTGAATTTGGATTCGCCGATTTTAACTCGCGCGTTGATTGTGAACGGCGCGGGTGGCGCGAAATGGGTCGTCGTGGGAACGCAGAATGGCCACGTGGCGGCGTTGTCGCTCAGCACCGGGGAAAAGGCGTGGCAGTTTCCCGCGGAGCGACAGAGCAACTTCTATGAGATTTCGCAGCCCGTGGCGGCGAATCTTTTGCCGGATCCGAACGCTCGACAAATTATCTTTGGAACCAAGAGCGCAAAACCTTCACGACTTGTCGGCGGTTCAGTGGTGGTCGTGGATGCCGCCACCGGCAAATTGGTTTGGGAACATCCCATGTCGAGCCCCGTGTACGGGTCGTTCGCCATTGCCGACATTAACCTGGATGGAACACCGGACGTGATCGGCGAGACCGGAGGCGTCGTGAATATCGCCTTTGCGTTGGATGGACGCACCGGGGCTCACCGGCGACGGCAAGCCCTCCATTATCGGCGTCGGCGTGTGGAGCACGCTTTATTCGATCAACGCGGAAACCGGCGCGGTTCAGTGGAAGTTTCAGGACAAGGAAAATCCCGATGCCCAACGCTACACCAATTACAGCGCCCCGCTGATTTTGAACAATCCGGCGGTGGGCTCGCCGCGGGTCATTTTCTCGAATGGCCGGAAAGACGTGGTCTGCGTGCAGGCGCAGAGCGGCGATTTGATGTGGCGCTTTAGAACTCGGGGCGACGTGTACACCACTCCGACCACGCTGAAGCTGAAGCAGCAAGAACGCCCTCTGGTGCTGTTTGTCGACACGGCCAATCGATTGTATGGCGTCAATCCGGTGGATGGGTCACAAGTGTTCGTGCGCGATCTGTCTTTGCTGGGTAAGGCGCGACACGCCCCCACGGTAGGATCGCGAGAGGGCGTCCCGCAGATCATCGTCTCCTCGGATGGCGGCAACGTGGCGGATTTTTCTCCCGATGGAACCGCGCTCTGGCGCGTGAATTTGGATTCGCCGATTTTAACTCGCGCGTTGATTGTGAACGGCGCGGGTGGCGCGAAATGGGTCGTCGTGGGAACGCAGAATGGCCACGTGGCGGCGTTGTCGCTCAGCACCGGGGAAAAGGCGTGGCAGTTTCCCGCGGAGCGACAGAGCAACTTCTATGAGATTTCGCAGCCCGTGGCGGCGAATCTTTTGCCGGATCCGAACGCTCGACAAATTATCTTTGGAACCAAGAGCGCAAAACCTTCACGACTTGTCGGCGGTTCAGTGGTGGTCGTGGATGCCGCCACCGGCAAATTGGTTTGGGAACATCCCATGTCGAGCCCCGTGTACGGGTCGTTCGCCATTGCCGACATTAACCTGGATGGAACACCGGACGTGATCGGCGAGACCGGAGGCGTCGTGAATATCGCCTTTGCGTTGGATGGACGCACCGGGGCTCCGCTTTTTGATGAGACCAATCAAAAGTTTCTTGAGAAACCTCGCGCCGTGACCTCGGTGATCGTTCAACCGAATTTGCTTCAAGCCTTCTCCACCGTTCCGTCTGAAGCTTCCCCGACCCCGTTGATTCAGGATGTAAATGACGACGGCCTGTTGGAACTGGTTTTTCTCGATCACGATTTCACCGGTGTCACGCTTTATCGAACCGTCACTCCGGCGAGTTCGGTCATGGCTTCGAATGCTGTGCCCTCGGCAACCGGCGTCGCAGCTTCGACAAAATAGCGGAGGACGGGGTAATCGGGACTCGCTTTCGAACACATTTCTTTTTCGAGACTCCAGCTTTTGATAAACTGTTCCCGCCAATCTGCGGTGTGCGCCTGTAGCTCAGGTGGATAGAGCATCTGCCTTCTAAGCAGAGGGTCGCGCGTTCGAGTCGCGCCAGGCGCACCAAATTTTTCCCAGACTCCAACGCACTCATTGAAAAATCCATTTCGTCCACGCGAGGGTCGCTTTCACGCGGCAATTCGCTTTGCATTGAGTGTGTCCTTATCATAGAATTCGCGA
>CAZIDA010000418.1:0-3596 GCA_964537865.1 uncultured Acidobacteriota bacterium | reverse complement strand
CAGTGCATCGCTGCCGAGCTGGAAGGTGTCGAGCTTCTTGATGTTCGGATAATAGATGGACACGTTGCCGTCGGAAATGAGGATCTCACGCCGCGAAGGTTTTTCGAATTGAATCTTGATTTCATTTCCGTGGCGTCCATGTCGAAACCACAAACGTCCGGTCTCCACGGAAGTGTCGTCGACCACCTTGGTGTATTTCGTGTTTCGGATCTTGGCTTGGAGAGTTCGAAAGGTCGCGGCGGTCTTGTCCAACTCCGAGAGAATGTGTTCGACCTGGGGCTCCTCCCGTTGAAGCGGCGCCGCCCACAAGGGGAAGCTCAAAAGGCCGGTGACGACGGAAAAAAGCGTGAGAAACTTCCATCTCATAATGTGCCCGTACCCATTGTAATCATCTTGTCCGGAAAAGCAACGGTTAAAGGATGGAAGACGCGCCTTGGAGCGCGGCGTTCGGCTGAAGGAGGCGCCATTATTGAGAAACCCAAACCCGGAAACCTTCCAGTCTTTGCTTGTCGTCAAAAAGCGGCTGGATGCTCTTCACCTTGACCGATCGATGCAGGCTCTTCTTCAGTTCTTCTTGAATCACCCGAGTCAGCATCTGATTGTTGGTTTGAAGATCCGAGTAATGAGAGAACACCTCTGCCCGGAGGCGATAGACGGCGTCCGATCCCGACTGGGATTCTTTGACCACCTGATCGCTCACATTGAGAGGCAGCGGCTCGTCGTGAAAAATCCGGCGCGGCATCAAGAAGATGAAGAGGAGGATTGCGGCAACCATCAAATCGTACTGCCACGTTCCCCTTGCGTATTTCCAGAAGAAGGCGTTCTTGAAGAAGAGATATATTTTTCGGAACATTTTTGGAAACTAGAAGGGAAGATGCCCTTGTTGAATTTCTCCGGAGTGTTGTGGCTCGTGCCGATTCTCAAAGAGGGCGGGGCCGAATTCCCGGCTCACAGAAAAGTCTCTTCGACCCTGGAATAAACCACGTCCTGGACCACGCTTTGGATTCGGCCATCACGCATTTCAATCAGGCGATGAGCCACCGCGGCGACTTCCGGATTGTGCGTAATCAAGACAATCGTTTGATTGAACTTCGTGTTCAGCTCCTGCAGCATTCTTAAGACGATCTGTGAATTCTCAGAATCCAAATTGCCGGTCGGCTCGTCCGCCAGCAGAATGGAGGGTCGATTGATGACGGCGCGCGCCAAGGCGACGCGCTGCTGTTCGCCGCCGGAGAGTTCCAACGGTTTGCTCTTCAACTTATGTTCCAAGCCCAACACGCGAAGCACTTCTTGGCTGGAATACGCTCGGCCGGCGCCGTTCCCGTTGCCGTGGATGTGGCGGGCCATCTCCAGATTCCCTTGCGCGCTCAGCGTCGGCAGCAGATTGAAGCGTTGGAAAACGAACCCAATCTTGTCGCGCCGGACTTTCGTGCGCTCGGCGTCGCTCAGCGCGCCGATGTTTTCTCCATCAATCCAGACCTCGCCCGAGGTCGGGGTCGTCAGCCCGCCCAGGATATGGAGCAACGTCGATTTGCCGCAACCGGACGGACCCATCACCGCCACAAACTCGCCTTGATGCACTTGCAAGTCCACTCCCCGCAACGCCCAAACGTCCACTCGGCCGGCGCGGAAAATTTTGGTGATACCCTTTGTCTCAAGGTTGATCTTCAATCGTGCAACTTCCTTTATTCAGCAGGCCTGAGAACGCAGTTCCCGGTCCAAAACTGGGCGGATCCGAAGGTGCGAGCAAAATTCTACTTTCGCCTCATCCGACGTAGGTATCGCGAGTCACAGCAGCAGAGGCGATGATAACAAAATTTCAGGGTTTTGTACTTACAAAATCACGCGCCGCGAGCATTACTCGTAAGCCAAGGCGGCGATGGGATCTTGAGAGGCGGCTCGAACGGAAGGATAGAACCCGCCCAACGCGCCTGCCAATACCGCCAGCAGGCTGGCCTTGAACACCCAAAGCGGCGTGATGAGAACAGACAAAGTGGGAAGGAGCGAGAGAATGAGCTGCTTGGCGACAAAGGTCAAACCCAGACCAAAGAAAATTCCCAGCACACTCAGTAGAAGAGCCTCCCGAAGAATCGCGTTCACGATGAACGCCTTGGAAGCGCCCAGGGATTTCAGAATTCCAATCTCGCGCGTTCTCTCAGTGATAGTGGTGTACATGGAGAGATAAATCACGAGGAAGCCAATCAAGCATGAAATAAAAACCATGACATTGATGAAGGCGTTGAGCGCCGGAATCTGCGCATTCATAATTTGAGAAAGGTAATCTTTGATCGAGATGACCGAATAATCGCTGAACCCCGGAACCGCTTTGATGCGGTCGATGACGGTTTGAGTCTCACTGGGCTGGTTGACCTTGATGTAAAACAGGGTGACGCTGTTGGGGGCTTCCATGAGGCTCTGCAAGGTTCCGAGGGGAATGAAGATGCGAGCGCCCTTCCCGTGCTCGACGATGCCGCAGACGCGGAAATCGTGCGCCAGCAATCTCACGTCGCTGCCGACCCGCAACTTGTGATTCCGGGCATAAAGATCGTCGACCAGGACGTCGAACGGCGCTTCGAAGGGGCCGCCTTGAATAAAATTGAAACCGCCTGAGAGATCCGTGTAGCTCTTCAGATCGATGCCGTAAATCTGGCTGAGAGCGCCGTCGATGGTTGTTTGAATCAGCACCGGCGCCACCACTTTCACTCCTTCCACCTTTTCCAAGACGTCTTTGATCTTGATCGGCATCGGGGCGCTGCTCAAGGTGAAGACCGTGGCGTTGGAGCCGCGCAACATGATGTCGGCGCCGATTCCCTCCGTGCGGCGGGCGCTGTCGACGCGCATCCACGAGGTGATGCCCACCACCAGCAGCACCAAGGTCACTTGAATGGCGACCGCAAGAATAGAAATGAAAGTCCGCATGGGGCGGTGCAAGATGTTCGCGACGATCATGGAATTCGTCAAAGGCGAAAGCGCTCCTTCAAGGTTTTGCAGGGGACTTCCCGACCTCAATGACTTCGTAGCCTTCGGGTTGGTTTAATTCAAACTTGGAGTCATCCAGCGGAAGATTAAATTTGATTTCGTCGAACGTGATCTTCAGGCCGTAATCCTGCGGGGGACGAAAGAAATCAATCTCTTTTGGATAAAGCACACCTTCCCAAGACGAATACTCCCCGTAGTGAGCGTCTGATTCTAACACACCATCGCCGGAAAACAACTGTTGTCGCGCCACATTCAAGTCCGAGCGGTCGATCCACAACTTGCGGCGAAGCTGGGAGAAACCGTTCGCTTGAAAATCGAATTCATAGAGGACGTAGAAATTGTCGCGACCTTCAGAAACCTGCTCTTCAAAAACGCCGTGCCGATCGCTGGGTGGCGCGACAGGCGCGATCCGCAACGTCTCCAATAGGTGAACCGGCCTCAGATTCTCCAGCGGTTTCGTGGAGTGAGGCACATCCCTGGCGCTTCCGATGATGAATTTCTTGTAGGGAGCGATGGAGACGCGGAACTGCTTGCCGTCAGTCACCATATCAAAAATGTTCGAGCCGAAGGAGGGCGCCTGGCCGATCATCCGCAAGTGGCTGGGCGCGCGATACAAG
>CAZIDA010000417.1:0-3601 GCA_964537865.1 uncultured Acidobacteriota bacterium | reverse complement strand
AACCGACCGAAAAGCATCGGGCGTGTTCGCGCGTTCTATGGAAATTTCGGGATGCTGGTGCGAGCGCTCGCTTACATTCTCGCCAACGGTCCCGACGGCTTGAAACAAACGACGCAGGACGCCGTGCTCAACGCCAATTATGTTCGCTCCCAATTGAAGGGCGTCTTCGATCTCCCCTACGATCAACCGACTCTCCATGAAGTCGTTTTCTCAGACAAGATCCAAAACAAGTTCGGCGTGACGACGCTGGACATCGCCAAGCGTCTGATCGATCACGGATTCCATCCGCCCACCGTTTACTTTCCGCTCATCGTGCACGGCGCTCTCATGATCGAGCCCACGGAATCGGAATCGCTGGAGGAATTGGATCAGTTCATCCACGCCATGAAATCCATCGCCGAGGAATCTGCCGCTTCTCCGGAGACGGTGAAATCGGCGCCGCACAACACGCGGGTTCGACGGCTGGACGAAGTCACGGCGGCCCGAAATCCGATTCTTCGGTGGAAGCCTTCCACGAATTCCGCGGCGACAAAGTGACATCGGGGACTTCACGCCCAGCGGAGGAAGTCCGTCGCAGACGGACGGAAAATCTTTAGCCCCGAACGTGAGTAAGGAATGTGTCGTCCCGCGCGGCGGGACTTGGGTCACGCTCGATCCCTTTCCCGGCACTCACGTGCCGGGCTAAAGATCCTGCGTCCTCCTTACGGAGGACTGATAGTTGAAGACCCCAGAGCCGCAGCCTTCGTCCAGAGAACGAAATCGGCTGCGCTACTTGCTGAGCGCCGAACAACTGCCACGAATCTGGTGGATGGGTGCGATCCTTTCAAATGTCATGGCCACCAATTCCCTCAGCGCCAACGGCGCTGCGACTCATAGCCCAACGTTGCTCCGACGCAGGAGGAGCTACGTTGGGTGGACGTTGGCAATAAATTCTAGAATGAATTTCACAACCCCTGCGGGGTTGTGTCAATTCTGACGATCCCCGCTTCTCCCTCCACTAATTGTTGGCCTTTTGCATTCCACAACAAAATCCTGTTCTTGTGACGCGCATCACCCCTCAAATTTCCCTTCCCGTTCATGATAACGGTGCGACTGAAGAGGGTGGCGCAGGCAGGAAAGAGCAAAGCGTCATTACATCTTCAGCGACCAGCAGGACCATTGAGAGAATGGAGGGACGATTACTGGAGGTTGGCGACCATGAACGGAAAGAAACTCCTGGTCGTGGACGATGAACCTCAGATTGCTGCGTTGCTTTCAGAGGCCTTCTCCCCGAACTTTGAAGTGATGACTGCGTGTTCGGGCGAAGAGGCCATTCGCAAGGCGGTTCTCGACCACCCCAGTTGCATTCTGATGGATGTCATGATGCCGCGGATCGGCGGCTTCATGCTGTGCGAGATTCTGAAATCGATCAAACAGACAAAGCTCATTCCCATTTTGATGGTGTCCGCAAAGCCGAGCCAGGATTTCTGGCCGATGGCTCAGGAACTGGGCGCTTTCGATTACATTGAGAAGCCCTTTTCCATTGAGAAGTTGAGCCAAGCGGTGGAGCGTGCTTTGCGCGTGGCGCCCATCGAACGGCGGCGAACGCCTCGCGTCAAGATGAAGATTCCCGTCCGCGTGATCAGCCGGGATCTCTCCGGAGGCGAGGTGCAGATTACTTCGGAAACGGAGGACGTCAGCCGCTTTGGCGCGCTGTTGCGGTTGCCGATTCTGATTCCCGTGGGCCAGGAAGTTGAATTGCGCCAGGAACTTTATCCGACGGCCCCCGAGAATGCCGTCTCCACTCGCGCCCGCGTCATTTGGCACGATGGAGAAAGCGCCATCGGTCCGTATCGACACGGGATTGAGTTTCTGATTCCCTCATCTCATTGGGTGATCCGACAATGAAGCGCAGCGAGTGTTTGGATAGAGGCGCGCGCCAAGTCGTACCGGCTTACTGTGAAAGGGACGGTCAAGGTTTGGCCATGATGAACCATTATTACGAAGTCCAGGTGGAATGTTATAACGCCAGTGGACAGGTGTACTTCTCGGAGAACTATCGCTACTCCAAGCGCCAGTCGGCTCTGCAGAAGCTCACGGCGCTGAAGCGTCATCATCCTTCGTCGGAAGTGGTGTTGATCAAAAAAACCTGGGTGCTGGAGAAAAACAAGGTCACGCAATAATCCGGGCTCGGCAGCCCCATCTTGTCAAAGCGAAAGCGGAGTTTCGTCTCAATCGAGTCCCCCAGTTCCCCACCCGAACGGCACGCCGAGGCAGGAGAAGTGTCTTCACTTTTCCACTTGAAAATCTTGAGGTTCTGGTGTTTAATCGCCTCTCTGCTGGGTCCCTCTGGAATCCCGCTTGGTCAGATGGCTCATCAAAAAGTCTGCAACAATTGCTGTGATTGCTGGATCAATTTTTAATTCTTCAAGTCAACTCGATGAGGTCACATCGAATCGAGCCGCGCTCAACATGAATCGGGATGGGCGGCAGCGGTGACGACGAAACCTGCTCGATTGCCAAGACAAGGGCAAGTGGCGGAATTGGCAGACGCGCGGGACTTAGGATCCCGTTCCTTGCGGAGTGAGGGTTCAACTCCCTCCTTGCCCACCAATTTTCTTCACGCGGGCTCTGTCACCGGGGAAATGAGGGCGAATGGGGCGCAACGTTTTTGAGGCGCCGCTCAGCCTTCCACGAGGGATGGCCGGACTGGACCGAGGGAGATTTTGGAGGATGGGCTTCGAAACGCAGCGGCTCAAAGTCGACCACTTGAAGATCACTAAAACTCATCCCCCCGTTGGGATCATTCATGCGAAAGGACGATGGTGAAATCCGTACTCATTGAAAAAGAAGAATGCCTGCGCGAACTGGACATCGAGGTTCCGCTGGAAGATTGGACCAAAGTGACCGAGGAGAAGGCCAAAGAATTCGCAAAAGTAGCCCATGTTCCCGGATTTCGTCCCGGCCACGTGCCGGTCTCCGTGGTCAAACAACGCTTTCGGCAAGAGGTCAAATCGGAAGTCTTGAAAGATCTCATGCCGAAATTGATTGAGGAGGCCACTCAAGAAAACAAGGTCACGATGCTGACCGAGCCGGACGTGCATGATTTGGTTTTTGACGATGGAAAACCGCTCACGTTCAAAGTAGAGTTTGAAACGCTCCCGACTTTCGAGATTGCCGAATATCGCAATCTGAAAGCGGAGGAAGAGCCGTTTGTCGTGTCGGAGGAGGAGATCGAAAAGACTCTTAAGAATCTCCAGGAGCAGGCGGCGGAGTTTTTGGTCGTGGAAGATCGCGCCATCCAGACGGGCGATCATGCAGTCGTCAGTTTCACCGCCTACCCCACGAAAAAATCCGACGACAAACCGGAGAAATCGTTTACCGCGAAAGACTTAATGATCGAAATCGGCGGTGAACGAACGGTCAAAGAGTTTACCGATGGCCTTTTGGGAAAATCCATCGGGGAAGAAGTTCAAATCTCCGTGGATTACGCCGACGATTTTGCCGACAAGCGTCTGGCCGGACGACGCGTCGCCTATCATCTGAAGGTGGAAGCGATCAAAACGAAGTCACTCCCGGCCATCGACGACGACTTTGCCAAGACGTTGGGCGAGTTCGACAC
>CAZIDA010000416.1:0-3616 GCA_964537865.1 uncultured Acidobacteriota bacterium | reverse complement strand
GTCCGCGCCTCGACCAACATTTTTGCGAACGGCACGACGCTCGGTGTGGGAGCCGATGCGGAATTGCCACCGGCTTTCATTCCGTTCTACACGGAAATTTCCGGCACTTCGATGGCCACTCCTCATGTGGCCGGCGTGGCGGCGTTAATGCTTTCAGCCAATCCCACGCTTTCACCGGATCAAGTAAAACAAATTCTGGTGCAGACCGCTTCTCAAATGCCGGGATTTGCCGAGTATGAAGTGGGCGCGGGATACATCAATGCCTACGCGGCCGTGGACATGGCGTTCCACGCTTCGAAGAAGTATGGAACTTTCGGCGGCCCCGTCGACTCGCGGACATACAACGAAAAAATCACGGTCAATGGTGGAGCGCCTCAAGCGTTTCATATCGATTATGATCCGGCCGCGCTTCCCGGCCCGGGTTCAGCGAATTCGATGAATTTCACCGTGAATCCGGGAATGGACATTCTGGACGTCTTCGCCAGCTTTGATACGACGGCGCAGCAAGGCGCCGGGAACACCATCGGATTGCTGTTGACGGATCCCAACGGGATCCAGTACTCCAGCGGTATCGCTCTGCCGATTCTCGATTCTCCCAATCGCGAGGTGGTGGTCAACAATCCGGTTCCGGGGCAATGGTTATTGGAAGTTCGCGGGATCCGAGGATTGACAGCGCTCCCCGAAGTTAGACTCCCCACTTCCGGGGCGGCGGCGCCCGGTCCGGTCGACGGGACCATTACGCAATCGCATCTCGTTCTTGCCCCGGTTTCCGACATCAGTAATTCGCCGGCTCAAGCTGAAATCGAATTTGCGCTGAGGAATTGGATGATGGACACGTTCCCGGACGGCACGTTCCGGCCGGACAATGACGTCACGCGAATTGACTTCGCGAATCTGCTTTCGATGAACACTTCGCTGCGGCAATCCTTGGCACCGTCGCCGATTTTCGCGGATGTTACAGGCTCGCAGGAAGCGCTGGCAGAGGCCGTCACGGCCAACGGATCCACGCTTCGCGATTACGACTTTACGCCGCAAGGCATGATGAGCGCGACGCCGCCCAACTTCAATCCGACCGCGAATATCGCGCGTCTGGATGTAGCCGTGGCTTTGGTGCGCGCGCTGGGCCTGGATGCTGAGGCGCAATCCATGGCGGGGACCAGCGTGACCACCGGCTACAACGGGCAATCGATCGTCCTTTCCGACAACGCGGACATTCCGCCCGCTTTGGCCGGTTACGTTCAGATCGCGCTCAATCGTTCGATCCTTCAAGCGACCTTTGTGTTGGAGCAAGGGCCTTACGATTTTCAGCCGACATTGCACGCTTACTTCAAGCCGGCGGATCCGGTGACGCGCGCATTCATGGCGTATAGCTGGGATCACTTCCGGCAAGATTTTGTAGCCGGCAATTAGCCGATGCTCCCCCCGTGGCGCCTGGCCCCCCCTCCAAAGCGTCACGGGGCTTTTTGATCAGGAAAGATGTGGGGGAGAAAAATTGTAAGCTGCCGCAAATCACAGGAGGAAATCTTTTATGAAGAGCAAAATTTTCTGGGTGGCCCTGCTGATCTTTGGATTCTTGATGAAACCGACGACGACGCGCTGCGCTCCGGTAATGGATGCGTTGTTGACTCAAGAAGTCAACAACGCGCCGATATCCCTGACGCCCGTCGTTATCACCTACGATCACCAACCCACGACGGGTGATGTGGCAACATTGAAATGGTTGGGAATCACCGGCGGCGTGACGCTGATTCAGTTGCCCATGGTGTTGACGGTGGTGAACCAAGCGCAACTGAATGCGCTCGAATCACAATCCGGCATCGTCTCGCTTTATGCCAACCGAACCTTGAGTCTTCTCGACAATGCCAGCGATCAATTCATCGGGGTGCTTGATCTTTGGGACGATGCGGACGTCACGGCGCGCAATCAAGGAATGCCGGTGTCCGGGAAGGGCGTTGGCATCGCTTATGTCGATACCGGAATCGACGCCACGCATCCGGACTTGCAGCTCGGACAAAACGTGATTCAGAACGTTCTCTTTCCCTTCGGAGAAATTCCTCTCAATCTTCCCAGTGGCTTTGTTCCGCCGGCGCCGATCGAAAATTTGCCGTTCACCGATGCCGAGGGTGGACACGGAACGTTTGGCGCCGCCATCGCGGCGGGAACCGGCCAAGCTTCCGGTGGATTTTACGAAGGCGTGGCGCCGGGAGCGCATCTCATCGGTTTGGTCGCGGGTAACGATGAGGGGCTTTCGACCTTTGCGATTCTTGAAGCTTACGATTACGCTCTGGTTCATCAAGTTCAATACAACATTCGCGTCTGCAATAATTCGTTTGGGACGACGCTGGCGCGGGTTCCCTACAGCCCGGACGATCCCATCAACGTGGCCACGCGGATGATGCACGATCGCAACATGACGGTGGTGTTCGCGGCCGGAAATTCGGGCGACACGCCCGGCGCGATCAATCCCTATTCCGTCGCTCCTTGGGTGATCTCGGTCGTGGCCGGTGAAAACGGAGCGCTGGGGCAGCCGGCGAGTTTCTCTTCTCGGGGAGAAGACAACGGCAACGGGACCGATACGGCTGGGCAGCCCGCCGATCCGTCCGCGCCGCCCGATCTTCGACCGGATATCACGGCGCCGGGAGTCAACATCAAGAGCGCGCGATCGAAAGGGCCGGGCGTCACAAACGTTGCGGGAACTGTTCCGGTCTTCGTCGGCGCGAACGATTTGACGACCATTCCTCCGGCCTTCCTTCCATTCTACACAACTTCCAACGGCACCAGCTTTGCGACGCCTCATGTCACTGGGGTTGTCGCGCTGATGATGGAAGCGAATCCGTTGCTCACACCGGATCAGGTGGTGACCATTTTGCGCCAGACGGCGATGCCCATGCCCTATCCGGAGCGCGTCGTAGGCGCAGGATATCTGGACGCGCACAACGCGGTCCGCGTGGCCATGAGTCTGGCCACGGTCACTCCTCCTGAAAACCTGATTCCTCAATCGGGTGATCCGCAGATCATCGATCCCGCCAACGATCAGTTCGGTACAACGGCGCAGGATATTCGCACGGGCGGTTTCGTTTACGACGCGAATTCGCATCAGCTCGTTTACACGCTGACGCTGACGGACTTGTCAACGCAAGAGCCGGAGAACGTGTGGACCATGAAGTCGGATTTCGGATCGACTTCGGTTTATGTCTCGGCCACGCTCACGGAAACCGGAACGCCCAGCTTTCAATACGGGACCATCACCACACTGCCCGACGGCACGTCCAATCAACAAAGCTTGGGAAGCCCGGATTCCGGAGTGGTGAACGAAAACTCCATCATCGTGCGGCTCTCGCTCGACAAAATTAATCAGGCAGTCGGCTTCAACGTCCTGTACACGATTTCCAAAAACACGGAAGCGGACACGTGGGAGCAGATCGGAACATCTCTTACCGGCGGATTGCTGCTGAATTCGGACACGGCGCAAGGATCGGATTTTCAAGTCGGCACGCCACCGCCACCGCCTCCGAGTCTTTCCAAATTGCACCGGATCAACGAACACTTCGCCGGAACGCTGTCGCCCAGCCAGGAGAGCGTCGATGTGCCGGTCTCGATTCGCGAACCCTACTTG
>CAZIDA010000415.1:0-3622 GCA_964537865.1 uncultured Acidobacteriota bacterium | reverse complement strand
GCTTCCACGATCTCGTCGCGCGTCTTGGGAAGATTCGGGAGGGGATCTTGTGCGAGGCCAAAAGGAAAGTTACTATTCCCAGTCGCAGCTGAATTATTGTGGAATGGACTCGAAGCAGGCAGATCGTGCTGATATTGCACGTCGCCGATTCCCAAAAATATCAACTTCGGCTGGCGAACTGCGGCGGACTTTCTGATGAGATAGAGAACGGTAGCCGAGGGTGCATAGGTCACGACGTACGAATCGATAAGATCGTGTCCATTGTTGTCCATGCGGATTCCGATGATGGTGATGGGTGATTCCGAGCGGATCGTGATGGGTGTTTCCGGCGCATCGTAATCATCACGATCGGAGCGAAGCGACGCTGACGTTCTTATCCTGCTTGAAGGGACCGGAGCCGGTCAACTGAAATTCGGTCCCGGCCTGGGTTTTTCTTTTCTCCTTCCCAGAGAGACTGATATATATCCCGCCGCCGGCGCGGTGGAAATGTGGAAATCCGGCGTCTTGGTTTTTGGCCGGATTTCCAAGCCCGGTGGAAAGAGTGGAAAACTCGTTTTGGCTTTTGGAGTTTTCCACTCTTTCCATGGGGCGTCATTTCCATCGCGCTTTTCATCTCGAAGTTCCCGGAGCGAAGCGACGCAGACCGTGCAGTCATTGCCGCCTTGGTTCATTCTTGTCCTGTGGCCCCTTTTTTGGCGCTCGGCCAAAATCTGAAGTTTTCTCCCCAACATCTTGCGCCAGGATGGCCCAGGAACGGCGACCGCGCGGACGCTCGGCCCCGGGGACCTCCGCTTTTGGGCTCAAGCCTTCTTGCCGCCGCGTTCCTTGCGCATCGACTCACCACGCATCTCGATGCGATGAGCGTTGTGCACGAGACGATCCAGAATGCTGTCGGCCAAGGTGGGATCGCCGATCTGCTCGTGCCACTTGGCGACGGGCAGTTGGCTGGTGAGGATGGTCGAGCGCGTCTGATAGCGGTCTTCGCAGATTTCCAAAAAGTCCCGCCGCTCGCTTTCCCCGAGCGGCGCATGCGCCCAATCGTCCACGATGAGTACGTCGATGCGGGCCAGCCGTGCCAACTTGTTTCCCAGGCTGCCGTCGGCGCGGGCCAGGGCCAGCTCGCGAAACAGTTTGGGGGCGCGGATGAAGAAAGCGACAAAACCGTCCCGGCAAGCTTTCTCCGCCAGGGCGCAGGCAAGCCAACTTTTCCCAACGCCGGTGGGGCCCAGCAGAAAAATATTCTGATGCCCGGCGACCCAAGCGGAGTTCTTCGTCAAGGAGCGGACCACCGAGCGATCCAGGCCGCGGGGCGCGCGGAAGTCGATATCCTCGACCGAGGCGTCGGGATAGCGGAATTTGGCCTGCGTGAGGCGGCGCGCCAAGGCGCGATTCTGCCGCCAACTCCACTCCTGATCGACCAGCAGGGCGAAGCGCTCCTCGAAGCTCAGCGCGGCCAGGCCGTCGCGTTGCGCAGGATCCGATTGGGTACGGAAGCCCTCGGCCATGCCGTGCAAGCGCAAGGTTTCGAGTTTTGTGAAAGTTGGTTGATTTAGCATTCGTTCTCCTTTGTGGAATCGAGTGAGAGTTCAGGTCCCGAGGAGCGGGATGAGGAATCGAAATACGAAGCACCGCGCAGATTCTCGTGGGCCACGGGCGCGGAGGCGGGCGGCTCATCCAGCGCCTGGCGGTCCAGTGAGCGTTCCAGAATGGATTTCACGCTGTGATAGGAACAAGCGCCGGTTGCGACAGCTCGCGCCGCGGCTGCTTCCACCCGTTCGTTCGCATAGCGCGTACCGAGGCGCAGAATGCCCAGGCAGGAGCGATAGCCCATCTCCGGGTGAGGCTTGCTGTTGAGAATCTCGGCGAACAGTTGAGCGGTGGAAGGTCCGACCGACTCCGCCCAATGGAGCAAGCGCGAGGGCGGCCAAGCCAAGTGTTGCTGATGGCTCTTTGGCCTATGCTCGTTGACGGTCGTAGCCTTGTAGGGTTCCTGGCTGCGCACATGCGACGCCACGCGCTGGCCGCGATGAAAAATTTCGATGGTCGTCGCCGTGGAACGAATCTCCACCCGCTGCCCGGTGAGCGTATAAGGGACGCTGTAGAAGTGGCGGTCGAACTGGATGTGGTAGTCAATGTTGACGCGCGCTTCGGCCCAGTGATGCAGATGGAAACGCTCGGCAGCGAGTGGCCGGAGCGCCGGCCGGTCCAACTCACCAAACAGCGTCGAGCGCGAGCCGGAGCGCTTGCGAAACGGCCGCTGGTTCAGCTTCTCCAGTAATTCGCGAATCGCTTGGTTGAGCTCGGCGAGGCTAAAGAACTTCCGATGCCGCAGCGCCGCCACGATCCAGCGCTCGACCAGGAGGACCCCACCTTCAACCTTGGCCTTGTCCCGGGGCCGGTAGGGCCGCGCGGGCACGACGCCCACGCCGTAATGCCGGGCCAGATCCTGATAGGCGGGATTCAGGTCGGGTTCGTAGCGGCAGGCGCGGCGGACGCCGGTCTTGGTATTGTCGGGGACGACCAGCTCGGGCACGCCGCCTAAAAATTCAAAGGCTCGGACGTGAGCGCCGAGCCAGTCTTCCAGGCCTTGGCTCCAGGTGGCTTCGGCGTAGGTGTAGTTGCTGGCCCCCAGCACGGCCACGAAGATGGAGGCTTCGCGCTCCGATCCGTCCTTCGGGTCATGGATGGGGATGGTGTCTCCGGCGTAATCGACAAAAAGCTTTTCGCCCGCCTTGTGCTCGTGGCGCAGCACCACGTCCAGATGGCGGCGCCAGCGATGGTAGAGTTCCGTGAAGCGGCTGTAGCCGTAGCCCTCGGGGTGATTCTGGCGGTATTCCTCCCACAGCAGGAGCAACGTCAGGCGGCGGTGGGATTGGAGTTCCTGGTGAACGCGCGTGAAGTCCGGCGTGGGCCGCGGGGTTTTCGCGGGGCGGTGGACAGGGTCACCCCGAACGGCCTCGCCCCCAGCGGACTCACCGTGAAGGGGATGCCCGTAGAGCGCCTCTTCCAGCCGGGCCTCGTCCCAATCTTCCGCGAGCGGCCAATGGACGCCCGCCGCCCGCGCCCGTTTCAGGCAATTCGAAACGCTGGCTTGCGAGATCGAACAACTGCGAGCGATCTGATCTTGGCTCAGGCCCAACTCGAACCGGAGCCGCAGCACTTCCTTGATTTTTCGCATGGACAATCTTTCGGTCGGCAATGTGGATTCCTCCTCGTTCCAGAGGAACCCCCATTGCCCGATTCTTGTCCAGCGTCGCTCGCCCTAACCTTTCTCGTCGGGGTGAATCCTACAGACCCTCCCGCGCCCGATCGAGAACCGACCGCCCCCAGAGTCGGAGGGCCATCACCTCACCCCGGAACGATTATTACCATCCCCGGAATCGCCATCACGATGACCCCGGAATCGTTATCACGATCATTTCGGAACGGCCATCACGATCATTCCGGAATCCCCATCACCATGCCCCGGAATCCGCAGGCGGAAGGCGTTGTACAAGGAGTTGAGGGGGTACCTGGGGGAGGTCTTCCGCCGGTTGGCGGAGCAGAAGGAGAGCCGGATTGAGGAAGGGCATCTGCTGCCCGACCATGTGCACATGATGATCGCGATTCCGCCCAAGTACGC